>QIAK01000486.1:0-200 GCA_003225515.1 Acidobacteriota bacterium
AATCAGTGACGGTGGAGACAATTCCAGTCGCTATAAATTTAGAGAGATCAAGAGCATTGCTGCGGAATCCGACGTGATGCTATACGCGATAGGCATTTTCGACTCAGCGCCATTCAAGAGCTTTGAAGAGACGATGGGGCGCAGGTGGCTAAGTGCAATGACCGATGTAACCGGGGGACGTACGTCAACTATCAAGAGCG
>QIAK01000486.1:238-2563 GCA_003225515.1 Acidobacteriota bacterium
CCAATACTTGCTTGGCTATGAGCCCCGTGATCGAAAGAGTGATGGAAAGTGGCACAAGATTAAAGTCGTGGTCTCAGGTTCGTCCGAATCAGGCCAGCTTCATTCTTATTACCGGAAAGGCTACTTCACACCGAACCCGTGAGATGCCGTGCCAGATGTTCGGGCGGACAAACACCGACAACCAACCAGCACCGAGTTTACTGAGGCCTTTCCGATCATAATTTAATTCCCGCCTCCTCCGCCCGATCTGTCTTTAGACCTGACATTGTTGACAGTGTTCGTTCATTATCAACAATCGTAGCCTCAAAACCGACGAGACCGCTCCAGGTCGCGACGATGTCGGCTGTCTACCCTGAGGCATTTTATGTATAGATTCTCTCTTGTGCTCTTGCTGTGTTTTGCAGGTCTTCCGTCGGTCGCGCAAGCGACTTCACCCAAGTACGCTCCCGGAACCATCCTCAGCGTTGAACGCCACCAAGAAGCGCCAGCGGACACCAGCTTGGTGCGATATGACGTAAAAGTGCAGATTGATGATACAGCCTACCTTGTGTTGTACACCCCTGCGTACGGATCAAACACCGTCGAATACTCAGCCGGACTCGAGTTGCTGTTCTCGATAGGTAAAGACAGTTTGACTTTGGCGACGCCAGGAAAACGTGACTCAAACGCAGAGTTGCCGATCCTCACGACAACGAGACTTCCACCCCAGCCTCTAATTGACTGGTCAAAAGCACCGGGACAGTACTTCAGCATGAAGATGAAGAACTTGTCTACAAACCTGGACCTCACTGAAGAACAGCAGGCCAAGATCAAGCCTATCGCAGAGCAGGAAAGGGCTGAGGCCGGCGGGGTCATATTTACGCCTGTGGTGTCCCGCAAAGAGCGATTGAAGTCCTGGGACAAGCTTGTGAAAAAGTGCGATGCCAGGATGAAGCCCATTCTCACCGACGCACAATGGAAGAAGCTGCAGGAGATGCGCAAAGAACAGAAACGTGAGCTGAGCGACTTGATAGCGAAGAAAGATAAAGAAGACGAGAAATAAGAACGGCCACTCGAACCTGATGACCCAATGAGTCGTTATCTGACTGCCAGTGCCCTGCAAAGACTCAGCGGTGCGAGGGTTTGCTGGGGCGCTAACGCTGGAACTGTCTGCTTGGGAGTTCCGCATGTTCAGCAAAACAGATGTAAGGGTGGGACGCGCGATGGCAAGGTCCAGTTCCAAATACAAGATTCTTCTCGGCTGCGCAATGACGGTACGGGTGCTCGCAGCAATAGTTTCCGCTCAGACGAGCGTCGAAGCTATACACGTAATGTCCCGCGCTCCGACGGCCGCCGACCGGGGCATTGCGAAATCACATTTAAGCTCGGCTGTGACATCGTTCAAGACCAGCGCAAATTTGGTAACCGTTCCAGTCAGTGTCACCGATGGATCCAATCGCATGGTACTGGGGTTGGAGAAAAATAACTTCCAAGTCTATGAGAACAAGCAATTGCAAACGGTTCATAGCTGTTCGACTGAGAATGCTCCAGTCTCGATTGGAATTGTGCTGGATACTAGTGGAAGCATGCAAAACAAGCTAGACGAAGCTCGGGAGGCAATCGACAATTTCATCAGAACAGCGAATTCAAGCGACGAATTCTTCATGATCACATTTTCCGATAGTCCCGTTCAGGCTTTGGATTTCGATAGTTCCGCACAGGCACTCCAGAATGCGCTCTTGTACACAGTTTCGAAAGGATCTACAGCACTGTTCGATGCTGTCTATCTCGCAATCCGCAAAATGGAAAAGGCGAAGTATCCTCGAAAAGCCATATTGATCATCTCCGATGGCGGCGACAATCATAGCCACTACACCGAAAGGGAAGTTCACCGGATCGCGAAAGAAGCAGATGTCCTGATTTACGCAATTGGCATCTACGACAGTTATGTTGACACCCTGGAGGAGCGACTCGGACCGGTAGTCCTCGCGGACTTGAGTGCACTCACGGGTGGGCACGCCTTCGTGATTGAAGATCCTAAAGATTTGGTCGACGCCGCGGACCAAATCGGCTTCGAACTGCGAAATCTATACATGCTCAGCTACAGGCCGGAAAAGGCCGGGATGGATGGCAAGTGGCACAAGATCAAGGTCAAATTGCTCCCACCGAAGGGACTACCAGCTTTGCAGGTGCATGCGAGAGAAGGCTATTACGCAAGTGCAGAATGAGTTCATTGCACTGAATTGCAAGTCCATTAGCGTGAGTGGCGCGAAGAATTCGGTATTGGACCTTGCACGTCACTTTCGAGATCAGGCCACGCGCTCAGTTTCCTGCACGTGCTCGATG
>QIAK01000487.1:0-297 GCA_003225515.1 Acidobacteriota bacterium
TTCCGTCCGCCGAAAAAATGTCGGCATAAATATTCAGGTTGAGTCGCTTACCTCCGCCGGATGCATCCTCGGCGGTGAGAGAACTTACGTCGACCAGAAAAGTGACGCCCAGTTTGCCGGCGGCTGAGTTGTCGGAAGGTTGTTTTACCTGCGCCATGAAAGTAACCAACGTAGAAGGGACTACATCGCCAATGGCGGATTTTACCTCCTGCTCTGCGTTGTACCCCTTGACTTGTGTGGGGTCGATTGCGTAATAGCCGCGGCGATGGTGAATTTCTACTCCGTCTCGCTTTACCT
>QIAK01000487.1:343-2814 GCA_003225515.1 Acidobacteriota bacterium
CGCGCTCCACTCCAACCTTGATTTCGTTTTGGTTCACATAAGCCCGGCCGCCGGTCTCGCGAGCCATTTCTCGCATGGTCTCCTGAGCATCGTTATCCGTCGAAATCGATAGTCCCCTTGCGTCCACTGGATACACGGCTACTTGAGCACTCGCCAGCCGAGCTGCAGTCTCGCGAATCTCCTGGGCATGGGCTTGGCGAAATGTCTCAGCCATGTTGCCGGCTGCATGTTGCCCGACACGCCGGGTATTGATTCCAGCCTGGGCATCCGCAATTTCTTCCTGGCTCATATTCCGGTCCTCTGGGATGAGTGAAAAAGGAAGGTCGCCCGTAACCCAGATAAGGTTCTTGCGTCCGGGAAGGCCTCCTAGAATGCGTCCCAAGCTATTAAGAGCGCTCAAGGTCATGATCGCGTACTGATCCTTGGCATACCCGACGTGCGCACCTTCAAAAGCACTCAGGGCAGCCTGCGCAATGTCAACTGATGCGGAAGCTCTCCCACCAGCACCGGTGACGCCGCCATTACTCGAACTGTCGCTGGGAGGTTGCGAACTTGCATCAAGGCTTCCAACCGTCGAGGTGGCGGTCGCAGGTCCTTCCGAGGCACTCGTCCCTGGCTGTGTGCTGCTTGTAAGGCGCTGGGTTTGGGCTCTATAGCGCGCCAGCGCGGTGTAGAGGACCTGGGGGTCAGAGGTGAAGTCCTGAATCACGTTCAACGGTCCTGTTAAGGTGAACACGGCCATGCGGTCGTTGGGTTTGAACTGCTCCTTGACGAAAGCCAGCATTTGACGCCGGGCATACGCCTGATCGGAAAATTGAGTGTTCAAGGCGTCAAGTAACAGGACCGTGATCGGCGTCCCGGACGAGCGATACTGCGCTTTGTTCGAGTAAATGCCAGGAGGCAGTGGTGCTGCGCTGGGAGCGTTTTCGGCGGGCGTCGTCAGACTGGAGATTTTTTGAATTTTGCCGTTTTCTTCCACAACGAAATCTTCCGGATGGAGACCTGTAATGGCTTTGCCTTGCTTGTCCGTTACCACGGCATCGACCAGAACCATGTGTGTGGTCACCCG
Source organism: Acidobacteriota bacterium (assembly GCA_003225515.1). Classification (GTDB taxonomy): domain Bacteria; phylum Acidobacteriota; class Terriglobia; order Terriglobales; family Acidobacteriaceae; genus Sulfotelmatobacter. The sequence continues at coordinate 1,413 of QIAK01000487.1, forward strand.
GATTGTAGGCGGAGGAACGGTTGCCGCGGGCGTTTGTGCGTCTTGCGCACAAACGAGCGTTGTGGCCGCGAGAACTGCGATTGATCGCTGCAGAAATGTTCCAAAGCATTGATTCATAGACACTCCCGATCCCTGCCCTAATACTCAGGCAGCAACGGTATTATCTTTCCGAAGTCGTTGCAACCAGTTTGTTAGCATTGCAGGTGAAAGAATATTTGGGAGCAGTAATTGCGCGCTGCGGTTTTCGTGCGTGGAATCTGCGGAGTGTCTTGGTTGAAGCTTTTTCTTTCCCCCGTCAATTCGCGACCGCTCGCTGCCGTTCTCGCTTGCTTTATGGCAGTGAGTGCCGCGTCCTGGGCACAGGGTCAGCAACTGCCAAATCTTGTTCGAGAAGGTCAGTTGGCTCTCGATGCTGGAGATTTTGCAGCCGCAGCCCGAGCTTTCGAGCAAGCCCGTCAGCTTGCCCCCGATAGCCGCGAGGCGAATCGCGGTTTACTGCTGAGCTATTTGCAGCAGGGCCGCCTTTCCGAAGCTGAAAACGTGGGTCAGACCGCCGTGACGCAGTGGCCCAAAGATGCTGACCTGGCGCACTGGCTGGGCTTGGTTTACTTCAAGCAGCATAGAAATGCTCTTGCAATTTCTCACTTGCAAAGAGCCGAGAGTCTCGATGATTCGCATTCCGACGTTCATTTCGACTTGGCTCTCGTGCTGCTCTCAGAAAATAAGTATTCTGAAGCTGCCATCGAATTGGAGAAGGCGGTCAAGATCGATCCCAACGCGGCTCTGGCTCACGTGTTATTAGGACGGGCCTACCAGAATACGAATCGCAGTGTGCAGGCGGTCGAGCAATTTCAGACTGCTCTGCGAATTGATCCTAATCTTCCACTGGGCCACTACCACCTCGGTTTTGCGTACGAGAGTCTGGGTCGCAATAGCGAAGCCGTTGCGGAATACGAGAAGGAGTTGCCGCATTCGCCGAACAGTCCTACGGTCTTATATCAACTTGGACATTCCCAGCTCGACGCGGGGAATTGGAAATCCGCGATTGTTCATTTGAAGAAGGTGACAGCGATTGATCCCCAAAACTCCGACGCATCGTACGATCTGGGAAAGGCTTTTCTTCTTCAAGGCGATGAGGAAGGAGCGGTTGCTGCCTTACGTCATGCGATTGAATTGAAGCCGGCGAATCCGAGTCCACATTACCAGCTCGCGCGTGCGCTCGAGAAGCAGGGTAAGAAGGATGAAGCGAAGCGTGAGCTGGCGATTTTTTCTGACCTGAAGAAAGCGCAGCCCGTCACGGGTGGAATGGCAGCCGGCCCCGTGCAATGAGGACGCCTATCAGAGTGGCGCTTGCATATCTTGGGCTGGCCGTCGCTATCGCCAGCTCACGCTTCGCTTCATC
>QIAK01000022.1:0-539 GCA_003225515.1 Acidobacteriota bacterium
CGGAGGCGTGCATCCGGTGGTGTACCACGATCCTTACCAGTATGGAGTAAAGAGTTCCACGGGCGACTACCTGATGCAGGCGTCGCCGGAGAGGGCGGGAGAAACTCCATAGCGGAACGCAAACCCCAGATCTGTTGCGAGACAAAGACAAGACTGGGGATACAAGATATGTTGTTTTGAAAACTGGGCATTATGGCAACCACACTTCCACCAACCCAAATTGAAGTCGAGCGCGATTTCCCTCCGCATAGTGGTAATGGCGGATTCGGCGGGCTGGCGCCGGCCAGCGGAGACTTGCGGGCTGTGAAAGATCCCCGGGGCGAGTCGACGCGCACCGGCATCTGGGTTGCCTTGGCGGCGATTGGGATGATGTTCGCAGCACTCACCAGCGCCTTGTACGTTCGCGAGGGCGCCGCTACCGACTGGCACCACATCGTCCTGCCGCCAATTCTCTACTTCAATACGCTGGCCCTGATTGCCAGCAGCATTGCGCTGGAAGTGGCGCGGCGTCGAGTTGCGGCATATATGCGGGGGCAGGA
>QIAK01000022.1:544-8641 GCA_003225515.1 Acidobacteriota bacterium
TGAACATTTCTTTATTTCTTGGGTTAATCTTCGTCGCGGGCCAGTACCTGGCATGGCTTAAGTTGAGGTCGCAAGGACTGTATCTTCCTACCAATCCTAATAGCTCGTTTTTTTATGTTTTCACCGGGGTGCATGCCCTGCATGTGATGGGCGGCCTGGGAGGATTGACCCGCGTGATCGTGAAATTTCGTAGCAGCACACGTCCGTTACGCCGGAGCACGATCGATGCCACGTCCTACTACTGGCATTTCATGGGAACGTTGTGGATCTACTTGCTGTGTGTGTTTTGGTTGAAGCTGTAGCGCAAATCTTTTGCGGCAAGTCGCAGCCAACTAACGGAGGCACTGTGAGCGAAGCCAATCTGACCCTGGAGCATGGCGCAGGCGTGATGGAAGAACGCCCGTTTGCCATTCCTTCCAAAAAGCTGGTGATGTGGCTGTTCATTATCTCCGACGCATGCACGTTTGGGGCGACACTGTTTGCTTATGGATACGTGCGCAATGCTGCGCCCGACTGGCCCCATCATTTCGAGACGGCTAGCATTATCAATGTCGCGATCATGACCTTCGTCCTGGTCACAAGCAGTCTGACCATGCTGATCGGAACGCGGGCAGCTAAGGCTGGTGACAAATCCCGTGCTCTCCGGTTCACGTTTATTACCGTGGCGCTCGGACTAGTGTTCGCCGGCCTTCACCTGCGTGAGTGGGCGAGCATGATCGGGGCCGGGGTGAACCTTTTTCAGAATCCGTGGGGGGCTCCGTTATTTGGCGCGTCATTCTTCGGAGTCACGGGTCTGCATCTTTTGCACGTTGTCAGCGGCGCCATTGCGTTGACGGTGGTAGGCCTGGGATACAAGCGCGGGCGCTACAACGGGGATGATATTGAGATCTGGTCGCTGTACTGGCACTTCGTGGATCTCGTGTGGATGTTCGTAGTTCCTATGGTCTACCTGTTGAACGTAGCGCAATAAGACGCAACGAGGAAGAGGCTGAAGAGGAGAACGCTTATGAGCGCAGAAGGCAGCATGAAGTCTGACCTGACGGTATATGTGGTAATCCTGGCTTTGGCCGGGGTGCAGATTTTCATGGCCTACCACAGCCCCGGAGTCTTGCGAATGCTAATCGTGGCGGCGATTCAGGCGATCCTCGCGGTGATGTACTTTATGCACTTGCGGGATGAAAAATCGACGCTGCGTCTGGCCTTAATTCCGGCGACCCTGTTCGTGCTGGTGATGATGAATATGGTGTGGGCTGACAGTTACCGCCTGATCCATATGAAGCCGTTTCCGAAATGAGATCGAGAGAACTGGAGGGCGCATGGCTAATTTGATATCAAGTCGGCTTGCCCGCCGCACCAGGCTGGCACTGACGGCCGCCTTGGTTTTCGCGGCCAACGCGGCATGCTATGCGCAAAGCTGCGCCCTTTGCTATACCCAAGCGGCTGGAGCGGGACACCGCTTCATTCAGGGTTTGCGTACGGGAATCCTGGTGCTGATTGTCCCTCCGATGTTTATGTCGGTGGGAATCACCGTTCTCGCCTACAAGAAACGTAATCGTACTAACGAAGCGAAGGAATCGGACAAATCGGAAAACGATTGGTAACCGGCGCTCCGGATTTGTTTCAGGGTGCTGCTTCAGCAGTGCAGCACGCTCCTGAGGAAAACATCTTCTCTGTCTTTCTCCCGGCTGTGGGATAATCTTCGGCAAATCCTCCCAATCAGGTGCCATGTGATGCGTTCAGTCCTGACTGCCGCTCTTTGTCTCTCCTTTTGCGTCTCGGGCGTGAACCCGCCTTGCGCCGCTGCCGCCGGCACGAAGCCGCTGCAAATTTATTTCGTCGATGTCGAAGGCGGTCAGGCGACATTGGTCGTGAGTCCCTCTGGAGAGTCACTGCTTATCGATGCCGGCTGGCCCGGATACGAAGGGCGCGACGCCGATCGAATCTTGGCGGCGGCGAATCAGGCTGGTCTCAAGCAAATCGATTATGTGCTGATCACGCACTACCATCGCGATCACGTCGGCGGCGTCCCCCAACTGGTGGACGGAATTAAAGTCGGCACGTTCCTGGATCACGGGCCAAATCTGGAGGACTCCGAAGTGACGCGCGCTGATTATGCCGCGTACGAGAAGGCCATTGCGGGCCATGCCCACGTAGTCGTGAAGCCGGGGTGGACGCTTCCCATCAAAGGCCTTGAAGTTCGTGTGTTGTCGGCTGCGGGGGATCACATCACGAAACCGCTGGCAGGAGCTGGGCAGGCAAACTCTTATTGCAAGTCTCAGCCGGCCGAAGCCGAGGACAGCACTGAAAACGCGCGCTCCGTGGGCGTTCTCATCACCCACGGGCACTTCCGTTTTCTCGATCTCGGGGACTTGACCAAGAAAAAAGAAATGGAACTTGCCTGTCCTAATCAGCTGCTCGGAACGGTCGATCTTTTTCTGATGACGCATCATGGAGCGGACCTGTCGAATCCAAAGCCGCTGGTGTGGGCGCTGCATCCTCGAGTGGCCATCATTGACAATGGCCCGCGCAAAGGCTCGAGTCCGGCGGCGTGGCAGATCGTGCACGATTCTCCCGGGCTGGAAGATTTGTGGCAGCTTCATTATGCCGCCGAATCGGACAAGGACCATAACGTACCCGAGGAGCGCATTGCGAACATCAAAGAAAACTGTGAAGGCAAGTACCTGAAAGTCGCAGCGGAAACGGACGGCACGTTCACGGTAACCAACGCCCGCACCAATGCGCAGAAAACGTATAAAAAGTGAATCGTAGCGGGCTTGCCGCCGCTTTTGCCCGTTCTCGAGCCGATCAGCAGCATCCGGCGAGTTCCTAATGACCGTCTACAATCCTCAGCATGATCGTGATCGTAATGGGAGTCACCGGCGCCGGAAAGACGACGGTAGGCAGCCTGCTGGCAGAGCAACTCGGATGGCAATTCGCCGACGCCGACGACTTTCATCCCCCAGAGAATGTGGAGAAGATGAGCCGCGGCATCGCACTTGATGACGCAGACCGCGGGCCTTGGCTACGCCGCATACGCGCAGCGGTCGTCACATGGATCCGCGAAGGCGATAATGTCGTGCTCGCGTGCTCGGCTCTCAAACGTATTTATCGGGAAGAACTCGCACCCGGACCGGAGCTGCGTTTCGTGTACCTGAAGGGAAGTGCTGCCTTGATTGCCGAGCGCCTGCGTGCCCGGCACGGACACTTTGCTGGGGCACAGATTTTAGCTGGGCAATTTGCCGACCTTGAAGAGCCACATCAAGCCGTGACGGTTGAAATCGATCCTGACCCGGAACAAATCGTCTCCGAGATTCGACAGAAGCTTGGCTTAGCGTAGAATCCTCGCACTACTTAAGACTTCGTGACTTCGTGCTGCACGATACATCATCAAAGAGCTGGAATATCTTTTTGGATACTGCTTCCGACCGTCTTGAACCCGCCGTTGTCTCCCGACTGATGTGGCGGCTGATGCCGTTTCTCTTCTTGCTCTACATTGTTGCCTATCTCGACCGCATCAATATGAGTTTTGCGGTATTGCAGATGCGTGGCGATCTCGGTTTGAGCGAGCGCGCCATTGGACGTGCGGGCGGCATGTTCTTTGCGGGCTATTTTTTCTTTCAACTTCCCAGCAATCTTGTGCTGGAAAAGTTCGGGGTACGCCGCTGGATCTCAGGGCTGATGGTGATCTGGGGAGTGATTTCCTGTTTGATGATCTTCGTACGCGGGCCCGTCAGTTTCTACGGCATGCGCTTCCTGCTTGGAGCCGCCGAGGCCGGATTTTTTCCCGGCATGATCCTCTATATGAAGCGCTGGTTTCCGGCGAGCGCGCGAGCTCGTGCCGTGGCCTGGTTCATGACCGCGAATCCACTCGCAGGCATTGTCGGCAGTCCGATTTCTGGCGCGCTGCTTGGGCTCACCGGGAAGGGACTCTCGGGATGGCAATGGATGTTCCTGGTGGAGGGGATGCCCGCCATTCTCCTGGGAGTAACGGTTTATTGGACGCTGTCGGATAGTCCGAAGGAGGCAAGCTGGCTGAAGGGCGAGGAGCGAGCCTGGCTGCTCGATAGACTGGCACGCGAGCAGCAGGCGGAATCGGCTATCAGCAAAGGTGGTTTCTGGGATGTTCTGGTCAGTCCCAGAATCTGGTTGCTCTCCGTGGTCTATTTCGGAGTTTCAACCACCATGTATGGAGTCACGCTGTGGCTGCCGAGCGTGATCCAATCGCTCTCTGGGCTGGGCAATTTTGCGACTGGACTCATCGCGGTGATTCCGTTCCTGGCGACGGCGATCGCAATGGTCCTGGTGGGAATGCACTCCGATCGCAGCGGCGAGCGGCGCTGGCATACGGCGATTCCAGCCTTTGCGGGAGCAATCGCCCTGGTTGCGGCGGGCTACGGGCGTTCCACGGTCGTCGTAGTGGCCGGGGTTGGCTTGGGATTGGTCGGCGCGGAGTCGATGGTAGGACCCTTCTGGGCGATGGCGACCTCCCGGATGTCCGGCCTCTCGGCAGCCGCCGGAATCGCGGTCATTAACTCGCTCGCAAACCTGGGCGGATATTATGGCCCGGACATTGTTGGCTTCTTCCGCAAACTGAATGGCGGGTTTCGCGGAGGACTGCTGGCGATCGGAGCCACTTTGGCACTGAGCGGGGGAATTGCTTTGATTGTGGGCCGTCGGCCGGTTGCCGCCGACGAAAAGTAACACTGGCGGCACGCCGAAGCTATGCTTAAGTTCCTCCAAGGACTTCTGCTTCGTTCTATTGCATTGATTGTTTACAATAGGAACTCCGCTTGACTGCGCTATCGGAGCCTGTAGAAACGGCTAATCGAGGGAACGAACAGCAATTTTGGAATCGACAAATCACAACTCCAGTACGGCCCCCACCGTCTACTGGCGGGTTGAGGGCAGCCTGCTCGACCTGACCGTCGTCGAGCCGGTCGCGTTCTTTACCTGGAACGCCCAAACGTTTACCGAGCGCTTTCGACGCCGCGGGCTGATTTTCCTGATGGCGCTGCTGCGCCCATTTCTTTATTCCACGAACCGCAAGTTCGCCACTCGAACGATACACACTGTGCTGCGCGGGGTCACGCGGGATCGCCTCGATCTGCTCGGCGAAGAATTCTTTCTCTACAAGCTGAAGCCGCGCCTCAAAGAGCGAGGCGCGTGCAAAGTGCAGGAGTTGGTGCAGTCCGGGGCCGAGGTCGTTCTGGTAAGTCAGGGCCTGGAGCATGTAATGCGCCCGTTGGCGCAGCATTTGGGAGTAAAGCGGATCGTGGCGAATCGCCTCGAGTTTCGCAACGGCGTGGCGACGGGAAGATTACTGGAGCCGGTGATCCGTCCGCGGGGCGCATTCGCTCGCCTTCGCGAACAACATCCGGATGGGCGCAGGGCGCCGAAAACTTTGGCACGACAACTGGATATTTCAGTCGATGCCTTGCGGGCCGCAGTGATTCCGGCCGAGCGCCAATCTCCGGCCCGGACGCGGCCAGTCGTTCATTTTGAGGGTCAGAGGCAGGCGCCAGGATTCTCGGTACGCCAGGCATTTTCTGAAAAGCACGTGATGCTGATCGGCGTCACCGGTTTCATTGGCAAGGTCTGGCTGGCGAACACGCTTATGGATCTGCCCAATGTCAAAAAGATCTATCTGCTGATTCGACGGCAAAAATCGAATCCTGCCGAGCGCCGTTTCGAAAAGATGGTGGAGGACTCGCCAGTATTCGATCCGTTGTTTGAGCGGCATGGAGACAGGCTCCTCGAGTTTCTGCACGAAAAGATCGAGGTTGTCGAGGGGGACGTTACCAGACCTGGTCTCGGACTCGGCCCCGACACCTTGCGCCATCTCCAAAAGAATCTCGATCTCATCATCAACAGCTCGGGACTGACCGATTTCAATCCTGATCTGCGCGACGCGCTCACCACCAACACCGAGGCTGCGGTAAACATTCTGGACTTTGTGCGTAGCACGGATCACGCGGGCCTTCTTCATCTTTCTACCTGTTACGTTGCGGGAGAGCAGGATGGGCGGGTCGCCGAAAAGCTGGTTCCCAACTACAATCCGCGCGGGTTGGCAGACTTTGATGCCGAGCAGGAGTGGCGCTCGCTGCAGGAGTTTGTGAAGAAAGCCGAACTTCAAGCCCTCAGCGATGAAGTTACTTCCGAATTGCGGGCGCAAGCGCAGTACAGGGAGCACGCGGCGAAAGATTTGCACGGTGCGGCGCTCGAAAATCAAGTTCGCAAGAACCGTGTCCGTTGGTTGAAGATGCATCTCACCGAGGCTGGGACGCGCCGCGCCAAGGAATTAGGCTGGCCCAATACCTACACACTGACCAAGAGCCTGGCCGAGTCGCTGATCGCGAAACATGGCACCGGATTGCCCGTTGCGGTGGTGCGTCCAGCGATCGTGGAGACTTCTGTGGCCAAGCCTTTCGTGGGATGGAATGAAGGCATCAACACGTCGGCTTCTTTGTCATATCTTCTGGGCACATACTTCCGCCAATTGCCCTCGAACAAGAGTAAGCGCCTCGATATTGTTCCCGTGGACGCAGTCTGTGCCGGCATGACCCTGATCGCGGCCGCGGTGTTGGAACGCAGGCATGATCCTCTCTATCAGCTGGCGACCTCTGTCACCAATCCTTGCGACATGGGCCGGTCGATCGAGTTAACGTCTCTGGCGCACCGCAAGCACTATCGCGCTCAGGAAGGGCTGGAATCGTGGCTGCGCCTGCGTTTCGATGCGATTCCGGTCTCCAAAACGCGTTACAACCGCATGTCCGCTCCGGCGCAGAAGGCGATTGTAAAATCCATTCAACGGATTATGTCGCCTCTCCCGCTCAAGAAGGCGCCACTCGTGAAGACCGAGCGAAGTCTGGAGCGGCTGGAGAAACTGATCGAGCTGTTCGAGCCTTTTATACTGCTCAATGAGCATGATTTTGCTGCGGAAAACATCGAGAAGCTTTCGCATGCGCTCGTGCCTGAAGAGCAGCCAACTTTCGCTTACGATACGCGCTCGCTGGACTGGTGGGAGTACTGGATTAACATTCACATTCCGGCGCTGCGCTACTGGACATATCCGCTGATTGAAGGAAGGCCTTTGGAAGCACGGCCTCCTCGCACTTTTCAGCTTGCACCCGCTAACGGCGATGCCGTGAAGACAGGGACCGACGGAGCCACGTGGCGATATTCCTGACTGGATCAACCGGATATATCGGCGCGCACGTTGCCGCTAACTTGCTGGAAGGGCACAGCGCCGCCTTGAACGTGCTGGTGCGGGCGCGCGATCCGCAGGAAGCGCAATTGCGTCTGTGGCGCGCTATGCAGTTGCACTTGCCTTTTCCCCGCTTCTTCGAATATCTGCAAACCAAGATCCGCGTCTTCGTAGGAGACTTAACGTCCAGCGGATTTGGGCTGAACCGCGACGAATACGATCGGCTCGTACACACGACAGATTCTGTCATTCACTGTGCCGCGTCTTTGAACCGCAAGTCGGAAAAGAGCTGCCTGAACGTGAATCTGCGCGGCACCCTCGAGGTGCTGACCCTGGCTCGTCACGCCGAGCACTATCATGGTCTGCGACGCTTCAGTGAAGTCAGCACGGTGGCAGTTGCGGGCAAGCGCAAGAACGAAGTGGTCAGCGAAGATCGCTCCATCGAGTGGGATCGCTCTGATTACGATCCCTATGCGCGCACCAAGAAGTTTTGTGAGCACATGACGCGTGTGCTACTTCCGGATACTCCGAAGACGGTTTTCCGCCCGAGCATTGTGCTGGGCGACAGCCGGCATGCCGAAACCACGCAGTTCGATATGGTCAAGGCGTTCGTGTTTCTGGCAGGACTGCCCGTGCTGCCATTTCGTGCCTCGGACAGAATCGATATTGTGAATGTGGATTTTGTGGCGGATGCGATCGCTACCCTCCACCAGAAAGACCATCCCCAGTACGACACTTACCATCTCTCCTCGGGAACCGGCTCGCAGACGTTTCGCGAGTTGACGGCTGCGCTTGCTTCCGCGCAGCAGAAGCGCGCTCCTGTATTTCTTCCCTTTGCGGAGAAACCGTTTTCGGGTTCTGTCAACTTCCTCTCCAAACGCAAGGGATCGATG
>QIAK01000022.1:8680-9045 GCA_003225515.1 Acidobacteriota bacterium
GTGTTCGACAATACTCGCGTAACTTCTGAGTTGGGGCGCAAGCCGGTTCCGTTCTCTCAATACAGCTTCCCGCTCTTGCAGTTCAGTCGCGAGAATAATTTTGAGTATCAGTACCAGCCTTGGCCCGCCGCAGCCGGAGGAACCGCTGCATGATGGACTTCGTGCTGGAGGCCTGGGTCAGCGCCAACATCGAGCGCGCGAAAGCGAGATGGATGCTGGGCGGAAATAAATCGTGGCAGCCCAGCGACAAACTGAAGCTGCTTTTCGCCGGCTACAATGGCACGCGCAACATGGGTTCCGATGTGCGGGTGGATGAAATGCTGCGCCAGATCCGCCACATTCTAGGTCCTGATCGGGTCGAGTTC
>QIAK01000488.1 GCA_003225515.1 Acidobacteriota bacterium
TGAATGGGATCGAGGTCAGCCGACAAATAGGCCACCTCTGCCCAGGATCGACAATACTCTTCGTGAGCCAAGAAAATTCGAGCGATATCGTGCAAGGAGCCCTCGCAACGGGAGCCAAAGGGTATGTCAGCAAGATGGATACAGCGAGCGAACTATTGATCGCTGTCAACGCCGTTCTTCGGGGTGAGCAATTTGTCAGTTCCAGTTTGGGGAGCCGCGACTTCAGTGACTCCAAAGACAGGCACACAACCGCCGATCGCGAAAGCAAGAAACTCGCGCCGCTCCCGCCAGGGAGTATTGCGATCCGCCACGAAGTTGCTTTCTACAGAGATAATGCAGCACTCGTGGATGGATTTGCCCGGGTTGCCGAAGGTGCGCTAAACGTCGGAAATGCCGTGATCGTTATCGCGACCGAGCCACACCGCTCCAGTATTTTTCGGCGACTGAGGGCAAACGCTGTGGAGGTCGAAGCTGCACTCGATCAGGGACGCTTCATTCAGCTGGACGCCTTCGAAACTGTGTCGGCATTCATGCTTAATGATTATCCTGATGCTCCTCGCTGCGCGGAGATGGTGGGGAATCTCGTTACGCGTGCATCGAGGCGTGTGGGAGAGCATGCTCGTGTTGCGATTTGCGGAGAATGTGCCCCGACACTGTTGTCGGAAGGTAAGGTGGAGGCTGCCATCCGACTTGAACGTCTTTGGAATGAGGTCACGAGAAGCTTTAACGCAGATACCCTCTGTGGCTATATATGGAGTGCTTTCTCTCGGAAGGAAACCATCTCGATCTTCAAGAATATCTGCGCCCAACACTCAGCCGTTGTTGGAAGGGAATTGGCTTACTAGGGACGCTGTGAACCTAAATCGCGGCTCCTACTGCAACGCTTCCAATTCGGCGTCGGGGATAACCAGTCTATTGACCCACTGCCCGGTCAGAAACAGTAAATGGTGACCCGAGCGGCACATGAACGTCTATCGCGGTTCCACCCATGGGCTTCGATTGAATTGCAATCGTTCCATTCACCAATCGAATTCGCTCCTGCATGCTCGTGAGACCCAAACCTCTACCCTGCCTTGCTCTTTCTACGTCGAACCCTCTCCCTGAATCGCTGACGACGAGATGAACTTCATTCGAGTGTTCAGCGAGTTGTACTTCGACCTGTCTCACGCCACTGTGCTTAAGCGAATTATGGAGAGCTTCCTGTACGACTCGAAGGAGGCATAAGCCAACTTCGAACGGCAGAGCAGTGGATATTTCGTGGTTGAATCTCACATCCATTTTGTGAAGCTCGCCGAATTCCCTGCACCAGCTTCTTATGCCGGCCACAACCCCCAGATACTCCAGTTTCGAAGCATGCAACTCGTGCGAGAGGGCTTGCACGTCGTTTGAAATTCCTATTGCCTCTTTTCGCAGTTCTTGCGCGCGACTTCGAACTTCGGATGGATCACCTCGAAGTTGTTCCAGTTCAATTGCCAACATTCCGAGTCGTTGATTGATGTCATCGTGAAGCTCTCTCCCGATTCGGGCACGTTCTTGCTCTTGCGCCTCTATCAGTTTGCGGTTCATTCCCTGAACCGCCTCTTCTGCTCGCTTTCGTTGCGTAATATCTGCCACCATACCGATCATACGAACTATCTTGCCTTGGGAATCGAAAAAGGCCCGCCCATGTTCTTCCAGCCAAACCAGGCTACCATCGGGGCGAAGTATGCGGTAGCTCATGTGAGCGATTGGTCTTTCAGGAGTAAGGCTTTCCACAACAGTACAAATTCTTGCGCAGTCGTCTGGGTGGACTCTGATTAAGAACCGCTCACGGGTCAGAGAACCCGGATCGATGCTAGAGCCAAGAATATTAGCGAACTCCTCCGATGGCACTACCTTGTCCGTGGCAACGTTCCAATCATAGGCATACATCTTCCCTGACTGAGCTGCCAGGCGCAATCGCTCTTCGTTGTCACGTACGGCCTCATCCGCCCGAAGTCGCGCCTCCATTGAAGCCCGTTGCTGAAAGGCACTCTCTCGTTCATGCTCAGCTTCTTCCCTTTCTGCAATAGCCGCCGCCAGTGTAAGACCTGTTAGCGAAATCACCGTGAAGTACACATCCAACAGGACAGCATTTGTGAAAACGGTGTTGGTTGCGAAAGGACCGAAGCCCAATGCCGTTTCTACAGTCGCGATTGCGGTAATCAAGAGGATTGACAACGCGGCTCCGCTCACGCCCAAACGGATGGCTGCCCACATCACAAACGGAAGCACCGCAAAAGCTAACGTGTGCAGTCTGACCTGAACAACAGCCGGATCACCAAAGATCAGAAAGCACGCACCTGTGAGTAACAGTAAAAGAACAAGCAATTCTGTCAGTCTGAGGCTGTCCCGAATTCTCAGAAAGTTGGGAAGGGTTAACACCAGAGGAGTTATAACGAGTACCCCTGTGGCATCGCCCAACCAATAAATCAGCCAAGCACAGAATCAAGGTTCCGATTGATGCACTGATGAGGGCGCTTGCTAGCGCCCCGAACGCGATTAGCGCAAGCGCATCACGCACGCGGGATAGCGACTTATCAAATTTGGCAACGCGTTGAAGAAGGAAAGCCCCACTCAATGCCGCGAGGGTGGACCCGGCGGCTTGACCCAGAGCAGTGAGGTGAGTAACGGGACTAAAGAAGGCAACTAAAAAAGTCGCCGAAAGGATCACAGGCCAAATCCGGTACCCACACAAAAGAAACGCGGCCAGCGCAACGCCGTATGCAGGCCATACCGGGCCAAGATTACTGCTTCTGATGTTGATGGTCGCTTGGCCGAGCTTGCCCGCGATGCAATAGCCTACGAAGAACACCGCCGCCTGAACAATGTACTTTCCTGGCAGCCGTGGCGACGTCAACCGGCTGTCGGTCACTCGTGCGACGACGTTTCCTCCATTGAGGAGTAGCCGTCGAAAAATAGTTGGTGCACCTAAAGAGTAATATGGCGAAGACAAAGGCCCCCCTACGCAAGGGCGTTATTATGAATAACACTCCTATACTCGCAATTGTTTATCATTGCAAGCCCAACCTACCCGATGTTTCTGGTCGCTTTGCCCTGGGAAGTTCATGCGAGCAGCCCGATT
>QIAK01000489.1:0-208 GCA_003225515.1 Acidobacteriota bacterium
AGCGTCGCGCTGAGATTGGGTAAAGTGAGCCTCTGATCGCGCGAGACCGATGGAGCCGGAGCGATCACGGACTCGAGCTGAATGCCGTTCCGAGTGAAGTCGCGAACGGCGTTCGGAGCGGGCGCAATCAGCGTGCTTTGAAGATTGGGCGCAGTGCGGTTCGAGCGCAGTCCTTCGGACGGCGGCGGTCCAGCATTCGGCTTAATGG
>QIAK01000489.1:228-2177 GCA_003225515.1 Acidobacteriota bacterium
CGCGAGGAGGGCAGCTTGAGGTTAGGAGCGTCTACCACTTGCGGAACCAGAGAGCCACCACGCGCAATTTTGATGGTCTGCGTGCGATGGTGCGCTTCGTTGCCTCCGGTGGCGCCCGTGGAACCGGCTTCAGCCCCGCCGAGATCCTGCGTGCGCGGCAGTTCTTCACCGCTGTAGTAAATCACGTCATGGCTGGAGAATCTGGGCGCAACGAAGGGGCGAAGTTGCGCAATTTTGGACGGCAAGAAAGAAAGGGCGACAACTACAATCCCTTCCAGAACGTAGGAAGGAATTATGATGCGGAAAGGAATGAGGCCGAACGGGGCCTCGCCAGCGAGACGGCGTTCCGAGCGGCCCAGCGCCGGCCGGATTGACTCGACGAACTCCTGCCAGGGCGACGACCACTCCACGAGCAATTTCGGCGCTTGGGGAAGCGCGATGCTCGTCTTTTTCTGCTCTTCGAGTTGGAGCGTTTCAATCACGAGGGCGGTACTTTACCATCCTTTTCGGTTTGTGTTTCCGTCGTTCTTTCAGCGATCTTGATCTCGATTTTATCGCCCACCACCGTTCCCGTATCGTCGGCGGTGCGACACGGTAGTTCGAGAACCGAAGTGGCCTTGGCGCGTACCGGCGCAAATCGCCACGGCTTTAATCCGCGCTGGATATGAATGACCGTCAGGGCGCAATCGAGGTAAAGCACGTCGATGGCGAAGCCCATTCCCAGAGTATGAACGCCATGGCAGGGAACAATCCAGAGTCCGGAACCATTACGGAAGTCACGCGAGCGGAGTCCAAGCAGGCCGCGAAGCCGGCTCCAGTAAGTATCGGCCACCGCCATCGATGTGGCGAGATAGGCCTGGCGGGTCTTATTGAAGGCTTGACCTTGCGAGGAAAAAAACGCCATAACCCCGAGTGCTCCCCAATTGCGTGCTGCCGTTTGCTCTGCTCTTACTTTGGCATCGAAACCGGTCCCAGCTGTCGAATCAGTTCGATAATCGCCGGACCGATGGTTACAAAAATAATCGAAGGCAGAACAAATATCACCAGTGGGGGAACCATCTTGATGGTAGTCTTTGCGGCTTGTTCTTCGGCCCGTTGCCGGCGTTCCGTGCGGAGTGAGTCGGAATGCACCCGAAGGGCTTGAGCGACGCTGGTGCCGAAGCGATCTGTCTGAATCAGTGTACCAACAAGAGAACGGATGTCGTCAACTCCGGTGCGGTCGACGAGGTTACGGAGAGCCTCGGCGCGGGGCTTGCCGGCACGCATCTCGAGGTTCACGAGATGGAACTCGTCGCTGAGGTCGGGGTGGGCATGGTGCAGGTCCTGGCCGACCCGGGTCAATGCCTGGTCGAGGGCAAGGCCGGCTTCGACGCAAATGACCGTAAGATCCAGGGCATCGGGCAGCCCCAGGCGGATCCGGTTCTGCCGGTCACGAATCATTCGCTTCAGGATGAATCGGGGAAGGAAAAAGCCGAGACCGGAAATTCCGAGCAGCAGGAAAAGATTGTCGAACCCGGCAAACAGGGCGACGCCGACAAAGCCGATGCCTGACATCAGCAGACGCGCTCCGAAATAATAATTGACGTCGATGGCATCGCGCAATCCCGCCTGAATCAGCCAGGCGCGGGTGCGAGTCACATCCGCGGGCGAAAGCGGGATGGCTTTGCTGATGGGATCGAGCGCCTGCTCGATCCGTTCGCGTATTGGGGTCTTGTTTTCCGTCGCCTGCTGTTGCTGTCCACCCAGGGCGCGCAAGCGAGCGCCCAGCATGGAACTTGGGGTAACCACTGCCGCTCCAAAGGCGAAGACCGCCAGTACGACGGTGACGAAAACTACGATGATCAAGAGCAGAGGCAGCATGAATATCTCTATACCTGGATACGGATGATCTTGCGAATTACGAAATATCCCACGGTTTGCAACGTGATTCCGGCGACCAGCAGCGTGTG
>QIAK01000490.1:0-353 GCA_003225515.1 Acidobacteriota bacterium
CCTCGAAGCTAAGGTGCAGAAACTTTGGGAAGCTTTCAAGAACAAAAACAAAGAGTCCCTCGGAGCATTTCTCGCCGATGGCTTCCGTACGCTTGACGAAGGCACAAGCGGGTTCGGCGACAGGAAAGCCGAAGTCAACATGGTGGATGAGTTCGAGCTCACCAGTTACGTTCTCAAGGATTTCACCGTGAAATCCCTGGGGCCGAATAGCGCGTTGGTCACCTACTCCGCACACTATGAAGGCAAGTCCGCAGGCCAGGCGCAGAAGGCCGACAGCATCTTCGGCGAAGTCTGGGTTCACCAGGGCAGCGACTGGAAGGCTCTTTACATTCAGGAAACCTATCTGAAGTAGG
>QIAK01000490.1:456-2751 GCA_003225515.1 Acidobacteriota bacterium
AACTTCCACAACATCTTCGCACGCTGGCGCACGTCGGCCGCGAGGTCGAACTCGAAGTCGCGGGTCCGGTCACGCAGCGCTCGATACTCGATGCACTGGAAGCGCGTTATCCCATGCTGCGCGGCACCATCCGGGATCATGGCACGCAACAGCGCCGCGCCTTCCTGCGCTTCTTCGCCTGCGAGGAAGATCTATCCCACGAGTCACCCGACACACCACTGCCCGAAGCAGTCACGTCAGGAAAAGAGCCCTTCCTGATTATCGGCGCCATTGCCGGCGGCTAAGCGAGGGCGGGTATGGCTGACAGCTGAAAGCTCGGTACCCGCTTTCCGCACACCCTACCCTCTCAGTTGTTATGCCAGTGCATCTGCCATCCCAAATAGCGCACTGCTGCTTCGTGCACCGCCGCCGCTGTGGTGGAGAAGTTGGCCGCGACGTGATGCTCGAATCCGTTTTCGCAGATGTAGTGCAGCAAGTTCTGCAACTCTGCAATCTGCACCACGCCTACGCCGCCGAACGTGTTAAGCGAGTCACTGGTGAATGAACCCTGGCCCACATAGCCACGAATCACCCCGGCAGTGTCGTCCGTCGAGAAGCGCGCGAAGCTCATCGCTCCGGGCTTCACCCGGCCCACCACAGTGCCGAACGTGTTTTCCTTTCCGACTGTGCCCGCGATGATTTCCTGAAAGTCCATGCGCACGTCCTGGAAAAAATGTTTCGGCAGATTGCTGCAATGGAAGCAGACCGCCTTATTAGGATCGTCTCCGTAATTGTTGTTCCAGTCGAGCAGCGCGCTGGGTGTTTGGGACGCGAGCGCAAGCGCGTACATGCTGAGAGTTCCGCAGACATCGACTTCGCACGCCGCGGGCAGCAGGTTGTTGCTCATCATGCTCATGATGGTGCAGGGCACAACGCCGAAATATTCCTCCATCGACGTCCAGCACTGCACCGCGCTGATTTTGACGTCTGTCTGCTTCATCCAATCGTCGATCACATAACCAAGCTTTGACATCTTGACTAACGCCGCGTCAGGAACGCCGCCGGTGGTGACGTACTTGCGAATCTCGGCGAGTTTGCCTTGCACTCCCGAGTGATCGTCTTTCAATTTCGCGATGCGCCCAAATACTTCCGACAGGTCAAGCGTCTCGGTGGAAATTCCGTGCGCTTCGAGAAGTTTCTCGCTGTAGCGAACGGTGTTGAACGCAGTCGGTCGCGCCCCGATGCTGCCCACGCGCAGGTTGCGCATGCCGTTGGCAACGCGGCACACTGCGGCAAACCATGCCAGATCGTTCTGAAAATCCTCCGAACCGGGGCTCACGGTGTGAAGGCGCGTAAGCGAATACGGAATGCCATACTGGCGCAGATTGTTGCACGCCGACATCTTGCCGCAGAAGCTGTCGCGGCGATGAAGTATGGTCATATTGGCCGCGTCATCAGGCGTGGCCTGCACCAGCACTGGAATGTCAAGCTTCGCCATCCGCATGGTGTCGGCGATGGCACGTTCGTCGCCGAAATTCGGCAGCGAGACAATCACTCCGTCCAGCCGATCGCGATTTTTCAGAAATAATGCCGCACAGCGCTTAGCTTCCTCGTGAGTCTCAACCGCGCCATGCTTGCTATCCTCGGGACCCAGGACGACGGAATCCATACCGGCCTTGGCCAGGGCCTGCATCATCTCCTCGCGCCCAGACTTCGCCAACTGGTCGGGAAAAAATCCGCGATTCCCGATGATGACCCCCATCGTCATTTTCTTTTCAGACATAAAAATCCTTCTCAGATATGAACTGGACCGTATCTTTGTTCCGACTTACGCGTTAGGAATTGCCCGCCAGGCGCGCTCGTTCGCGCGCGGGTGAAAAGCGCACGCTGAAAACCAGCCCCAGCACCAGCAACACTGCGCCCCACCAGATGTTGGCGTGCAGGTTGTAGAGAACGACCTGCTGCACCGGCGGAGAAATCAACTCGTAAATCCCTTCGCCAAAGATCACCGCTCCGTTCACGGCCAGAGACACGCCGATGAAGAACCAAATTGACATCGATCCGCCTGATTTCATCGTTTCCCCCTACCAGAAAATAATTTGCAGAATGACAAAGACGACTGCTACCACTGCTCCCCAGAACACAGGACTGTGGAACATGGAGACATGCTCCTCGCGAGGAAGCGGAGTCAGCCCGTACACCAGGTTCGCAAGTTCTGCGTCGGGTTTGGGCTTGGTAAGCAAACTCACGACCACCGTTACCGCAACGCAGATTAACCAGCACCACAGCGCGCGGAACATGTTCTGCGCCTGATCC
>QIAK01000490.1:2825-5777 GCA_003225515.1 Acidobacteriota bacterium
GCCCTGCCCAGCCGCCCGCGGCGGTCGCTCGTTTCCACAACATGCCCAGGATTACGGTGCCAAAAAGAGGAGCGATGAAGAAGCTGAAGAGCGACTGCACGTAGTCCATGATGCTTTGAGCATTCATCACCAGGTACGCCGTGCCGATGCTGACCGCGACGCCGACAATTGTGCACCAGCGGCCCATACGGACTTTCGACTCGTCGGACGCGTTCTTGTCGATGAGTGCGCCATAAATGTCGTAGGTCCAGACGGTTGCAAAGGCGCTAACGTTGCCCGCCATGCCCGACATGAATCCGGCAATCAGCGCGGTAATGCCGAGGCCGAGCAGGCCAGGCCCGCAGTAGCGCGCCAGCATCAGCGGCAGAACTTCATCGAAGCTGTGCAAGCCCTGCGCCTGCCCTTCCGGCGACCAGGCCAGTTCAGCGGGAACCAGCCTCAGCAGGCTGCCGGTATGCGGGTCGCGCAACAGCGCAAGACCCAACAGCCCTGGAAGGATAACGATGAATGGAACCATCATTTTGAACGCGGCCCCGATGATGGGGCACGCGCTGCACCACCAGAAAGTCGGTGGTCCAGTACCCCATTGAGATCACGGCACCCAGGCCAAACACAATGCCAACCCAATTGATCCCCATGGGATTGTCCGCAAAGTTCCCAAGAGTGGACCACGCGTGAGTGTAGGCACCAGGATTCGCGACGTGTTGTTCGGTAAGATTCTGAAGAATCTTTGCTTTCAATCCGCTCCAGCCGCCAGCTTCCACCAATCCGAGAATCGGAATCAGCAAGGCCCCCGCCCAGATCAGAAAAAACTGAAGCACCTCATTGAAGATCGCCGAGCGCAAGCCGCCGAGAGCTACATATACCGCGACCGTGATCGAAGATACCAGGATGCTGGTGTGAATCGACCATCCCAGCACAACTCGCATCACGACCGCCATGGCATACATGTTGATGCCGCTCATCAACACGGTCATAAAGGCGAATGAGATGGAGGAGAGCGCTTGCGCTCCCGGACCAAAACGCAGCTTGAGATATCCGGGGACGGAATGAGTTTTACAGATGTGATAGAAGGGCATCATCACGAGCGCGAGGAAAAGCATGGCCGGGATGGCGCCAATCCAATACCAGTGCGCGGCCAGAATGCCGTACTTGTAGGAATTCCCCGCCCAGCCCATGAGTTCGAGCGATCCCAGATTCGCGGAGAGGAATGCGAGGCCGGCGACCCAGGCCGTCATCTCTCGTCCGGCCATAAAGAAGTCTTCACCGGTGTTGGCCTGTTCCTTAAGGTAGAAGCCGATGGCCAGTACCAATGCAAAGTAGAAGACAATGATGGCCAGATCGACTGGCGACAAATGCACCAGGGTAGGAGCGAAACTCGGCGCCAAAGAAGCAAGAGTCATTAGGTTTTCACCTGTCCGTAGTAGGCATTGCGGCCGTGCTTGCGCAGGAAATGTTTATCGTGCAATTCGCTTCCCAGGGGCCGGGATTCAGCGTGGATCGACAGCGTGTGGCTGGCCATGCGGGCCACGTATTCCAGAATTACGGCATGGTGCGCGGCCTCTGCGGCATCTTTGCCCCAGCAAAAAGGAGCGTGTCCGGCCACGAGCACGGCCGGAACGGAGGCGGGATCGATCTTTGAAAATGTGCGGACGATCGCAAGCCCGGTTTCCAGTTCATAGTCGCCCGCAATCTGAGATGGAGTCAGTCGCTCCGTGACCGGAATGGGACCGTGAAACGAGTCGGCGTGCGTGGTGCCGAAGCATGGAATCGGAGTCTCGGCCTGGGCCCACGACGTGCCGAATTCAGAATGAGTATGCGCCACCCCGCCAATGCTGGAGAAATGTTTGTACAACTCAAGGTGCGTCGCCAGATCGGACGAAGGTCGCAGAGTGCCATCCACGATCTTGCCGGCTAGGTCGGAAATTACGATCTGCTCAGGCGTGAGCTCTTCGTAAGGAACACCACTGGGCTTGATGGCAACCAGCGCTTGCGCGCGATCGATTCCGCTGGCATTGCCGAAGGTGTAAAGCACAAGCCCGCGGCGAACCAATTCCAGGTTCGCTTCCCGCACCTCTTCGCGCAATGTTTTAAGCAGCATCGGAGGGAAATTTGCACGATCCCAAACCTCAGGATCAGCCCAGCAACATCGTTACCGTAAACGTTTACGCAACGGAACAGTAAATGGACGTGCATAGGTTTGTCAAAGAGTCAGGAAGCGTCGTTGGTCATTGGCCGTTGGTCGTTGGCCGTCGGACCTCGGACCTCGGACCTCGGACGTTCGACCTCAGCAAGACCAAGTCTGGGAGCGGAAGGTTCCCGGTCTGAGGTCTGAGGGTCTGATGTCTGAGGTCTAAGGTGTGGCGTCGTCCAGTTTGGATCTTATTGATCGAGGACTTCCCTTACCTTCGCTGAGAGCGCCGAGGGGGTGAATGGCTTTGCCAGAAAAGAGGTGCCCTTATCCAAAACGCCGCGCTGCGCAATCGCGTTATCGGTGTAGCCCGACATGTATAAGACCCGGGCGCGAGGATTACGGGCGAGAAGCAACTGGGCAACTTCGCGTCCATTCATTCCCGGCATAACCACGTCAGTGATCAATAGTTGGACAGTCATCGCGACCTCTTCCACCATTGCCCGCACGGCCTGAGGATCATCTGGAGACAGCACAGAGTATCCGCATGATCTCAAGACCGTGAGCGCCAGCTCTCGTAATTGTTCGTGATCTTCAATGAGAAGGATCGTCTCGCTCCCACGCGCCGGCGCCGGCACAGGCTGCCGGGCCGCCGCGCTCTCGCCCACCTCTCTGATTTGAGGCAGATAGATCTTGAACGTTGTGCCATCGCCGACCTCGCTGTAAACCCAGATCTGGCCACCGCTCTGTTTTACGATTTCCTATACCGTCGACAGATCTAGGCCTGTACCCTTGCCCATCTCTTTTGTGGTGAAGAATGG
>QIAK01000490.1:5812-8269 GCA_003225515.1 Acidobacteriota bacterium
CTCGGTGCCATGTTCCATGGAATAGGCTTCATCGAGTTCCACATTCGCAGTTTCCAAGGTCAGCTTTCCACCATCGGGCATGGCGTCTCTCGCATTGATGACGAGGTTCATGACAACCTGTTCAATCTGCCCGGGATCCGCTTTCACTCGCCATAGATCCGGCGCAGTCCGGGTCACGAATTCAATGTCGTCTCCTATGAGGCGACGCAGCATCTTGTCGAGATTGATCACCAGGCTGTTGAGATTGATGACCTTGGGCTGCAGCAACTGCTTGCGGCCGAAAGCCAGCAGCTGATGGGTCAGCGATGCTGCTCTCTCAGCCGCCTCCTCTATGCGGGAGATGTGATCCTGGGCTGGCGTATTTTCCTGGAGAACATTCGAAGCCAGGCGGCTGTAGCCCATAATCACGCTCAGTAGATTGTTGAAATCGTGAGCGACCCCGCCGGCCAGCTGACCTATGGCCTCCATCTTCTGAGACTGGCGCAGTCTTTCCTCAAGCTGATGGCGTTCCGTGAGATCAACGATGGTCCCTTCCGTAAACTGCTTTCCATTCTGGTCCAGGACCAAAGCGATGTTTTGAATTCCCCAGACCCGCGAACCGTCCTTGCGGCGATAGCAAACTTCAAGGTCCTTCAATTGCCCGGTTTGCAGGAATTCCTTAATGCGCGCGTCGCGCTCCTCCTTGCCGCCGAAATAGAGAACCTCGGGGGGGAGTCCGAGCAATTCTTCCCGCTGATACCCAAACATATTGGCGAAGGCTTCGTTGCAATCAATAAAGAGCCCCTCTGGCGTGCTGCAAAATACGCCCGCTTTGTTGCGCTCAAACAGCGATCGGTAACGGGCCTCCGATACTCGCAGGGCTTCGTTCATCCGCTCGCGCTCTCTTAGGACGGCTTCTCGCTGCTTGCTCAGGGAGGCCATCCGCCTCACAAGAAAGTAGCCCGCGATGGTGCTGAGCACAGTCGTAAAACAGATGGTAGAAAGGTGGGACTGCCAGATCGAGATGTGCGGAAATAGAAGTTGTTTTTCTATTTCAAAGAGGGCCATCAGAGCCGCTACCGAGAGAGATGCCACCAGCAATGGCCGCGCAAAATTCCCCTTATACCCTCTGTGTGACATTACACATCCCATCGGAGTGACGGGGCATTATACCCGTATGGGTTATCTCGCGCGATGCTTCGGCGAGTCGCGGGCGGCCCTCATCTCGCTTCCTCCTATACCACCGGTGTGGTATGCTACGGCTCGGTTTGGAAGGGCTGCCGAGTGGCGAAAGTGATCCGCTCGGGTTTGTCCCGTTGCTGCCGTTAATTTCCTCCCCCTGCGATCAAACCTAACTCCCTGAAAATCAAGGTGGATCGCTTCCATTCAGAAATGGGGAGCCGTGTCATGGAGCATCGAATGCAATTCCTATTCAAATTTCAACTTGCCGTGGCTGCAGCCCTGGTCGCAACCGGGCTGATGGTTGCGGCGGCGCCTGCTGCTTCTGCGGCGAATCCCTTGCCCTATGTGAATCAACCTCTCGTTCCTAATTCCGCAAGCCCCGGCGGCACGACATTTACGTTGACCGTGAACGGCGCTGGATTTGTGAGCGGAGCCGCTGTCGGCTGGAACGGGAGCGCACTCGCGACCACGTTCGTCAGCGCTACAAAGCTGACGGCTACCGTGACAGCGATGAGGATCGCTTCGGCGGGAACGGCTGCTGTTACGGTTACGAATCCGGCTCCGGGCGGCGGAACATCGAATGCTGTTCTGTTTTCGGTAGTGACCTCGGGCTTCGCCGGTTTTTCAGAATCGGATTTTGCGGCGGCGCACGGAGCCGGTGGTGCAGCGGTCGGAGACTTGAACGGCGACGGCCATCCGGACCTGGTGCTTTCCGCAGCCGAGAAGGTTTCAGTTCTGCTGGGCACTGGCAATGGCGCGTTCCATGGTCATGTGGACTACGCCAACGGAACCAACGCCACCGGTCAGGTGCTGCTCGGTGATTTTAACGGTGACGGCAAACTGGACGTCGTCGTGCTCGAGGGTGTGTTCTTCGTTATGCTGGGAAACGGCGATGGGACGCTGCAGCCTTCGCAAACGGTCTCGCCTGCGTTCGCAGTGAATGCGGCTGTAGCTGCGGATTTCAATGGAGATGGGAAATTGGATCTGCTGGCTTGCGGTTACGACAGCAGCACCGGCAGTTCAAGCGTGGTGTTTCTGCAAGGGAATGGTGATGGAACTTTTCAGAGTGGGATCACCTCCATTGCGGGAGGCGCGGTGTCACCGCTTGCACTCGCGATCGGCGATCTCGATGGTGACGGGAAGCTCGACGTGGTGGTGGCGAACGCTTCCGGCTTCGATCGGCTCCTCGGCAACGGGGATGGCACGTTCCAGTCACGCTTGAGCTTCGCGACCCTGTTTGCCCCCGCACTGGCGCTTGTCGACCTCAACGGTGACGGCAAACTCGATATCGTAGCG
>QIAK01000566.1:0-503 GCA_003225515.1 Acidobacteriota bacterium
AAGTCGAAGCCTGACGCAACCTCGCAAAGAGTGAAATTGGACATGACGTCCACCTCGTCCACGCCGCTACGCGGCATCTCACCCGCAAGCAGACTGCGCATTCCCTGAGAGCATTCCGTCGCGAGGTCGGACATGACGTGGTCCATGGCCTTTGTATAGCGTTCTATAAACTTGTCTTTCGCCTCATCGGTAAGGCCGATCCACCAGTTCCCAGTGCCAACGTCGGCAGCCCGACGGGCAACGGCGGAATTGCTGGATTCGGACTGTGAGGCATTGGTCTGTGCTTGGGCCAAGAAAGGCGCGAGAAGGGCCACGATTGCGAGGTGGAAGAAACGGCTAGTCACGGCACGGCCTCCAAACGGAGCGATGGTGCTCACCAGACAAGTCAAGTGTGCGGGCTTTCCGAAACTATCGCAACATGCGGATTACGGTCAAATCCCACTTTGCAGCTCAAAGCGTGCTATGGCCTGTTAACGTCAATCGTGGCGTGGAGCATAAATTGG
>QIAK01000566.1:578-3229 GCA_003225515.1 Acidobacteriota bacterium
TAAAACAAAATTTCGCGCGCTCGTGACGAGTACAGCGGATACGTCAATGGTGTGTTTCAACTCCTCACGTCTGGTGCGTCAGATGAGGAGATCGCGCAACATCTCCTCACGATAGTTCATGATCGAATGGAACTTAAGGCAGCAATGGTGGCAGACATGCAGCCCACGGTCACGGCACTCAACGCCATTTCTCTGCCGTGTTGGTGACACATCCCATAGCGCTCATTGTCTCCCACCAAAAAAATCAAAACCTTCCTTCGACGACGTACAATCCCATCCACGAACACCCCATTGAATACAACCGACAACCCGCACGACTCAACGCGCTCCACGCTGCGTAAGGCTTCTCTCTTCTATCTGGTCTTCGTGATGTTTTCCTACACCACGGGTGGTCCCTTCGGACTTGAGGACATGGTGACGACCTCGGGACCGGGGCTGACGCTCCTCTACTTGCTGGTGCTCCCGTTCTTCTGGTGCATTCCGGTCTCGCTGGTTTCCGCCGAACTGACCAGCCTCATGCCCGTGGAGGGCGGCTTCTATCGCTGGACTCGGGCCGCCTTTGGCGACTTCTGGGGATTCCTTGCCGGATGGTGGAATTGGTCGGCGTCATTTCTGCTGGGCGGCGCCTACGCCGTGCTTTTCACCGATTACCTGGCCTATTACTTCCCCAAGATGACATGGTGGGAGCACTACCTGGTCTCAGTGGCCCTGGTCGCCGTTCTGACCTGGATCAACGTCCGCGGAATCCAGATGGTGGGACAGCTGGCGACCGCCCTGGAGATTTTCATTTTTATTCCAGTGGTGACCATGATTGTGATCGCCCTGTTCCACTGGCATCACAATCCGTTTATGCCCTGGGTGCCTCCGCACCAACCGGCGATTAAAGTTTTCGGCGTAGGACTGGCTCTCGGCCTGTGGCTTTATTCCGGGTATGAACAGCTCTCTACAGTGGCGGAGGAAGTCGAGAACCCGCAACGAGCGTATCCGCGAGCGCTGGCTGTGGTGGTGCCGCTTTCAATCGCGGCGTATTTTCTGCCGACGCTGGCTGGACTGGCTTCAGCGGGCAATTGGGAGAAGTGGCACACCGGTTTCTTCTCCGACGCCGCCAGCACGATCGGCGGCCCGTGGCTTGGCACATGGATGACATTGGCTGCGATGGTGGGAAATGTCGCCCTGCTGAATAGCACAATCCTTACGACAACCCGTATGCCCTTCGCCATGGCGGAAGACGGATATCTGCCTGAACTGCTGACCCGCAAGCATTCGCGGTATGGAACACCATGGCTGGCGATCGTGGTCTCGGCATTGATCTACGGAGCGCTGGCCTGGCAGAGCCTGGGGCAACTCATTTCGGTCTACATTTGGCTGCGCTCTGCGACCACGGTGCTGACCGTGCTCTCGGCGTGGAAGCTGCGGCGCGCCAAGCCGGATCTGAAGCGATCGTTCACCATTCCCGGCGGCCGGGCGGGACTGTTCTACGTCGTCGCAGCGCCGATCCTCATGGCCCTCGTGGCGCTGTTCGGTGGCGACAAGTTCGCAAGCATCGGCGGCGCGGTCGCCCTTGCCGCAGGGCCGGTGGTGTATTGGTTCCTCCGACGCAGAACTTCAGCTCGTCCGACGAGTAAACCGGGCCCAGACACCATGGGCGGCTCACCGACGGCAAGTTGAATGTGCGGAATCCGTTCCGTCGATTTCAGCTCACCCAATCCAGAAATTTGTACCACGCTCCCGCGAACGGCAAGAACCACGGCTTGCCGTTGTACAAGCCCAGCGGCGCGCCCGGGAACGGGATGCCCACGAAGGGATTCTCCGGCTTATCCCCCGCCATAAGTTCGGCGATCTTCTGTCCTTGATACGTCGCCATCGCCACGCCGTGGCCGGCATATCCGACCGCGTAGTACATCCCGTCAAGTTGTCCGGCGTGAGGCATGATGTCGAAGGCGAAATCGAGCGTTCCTCCCCAGACATAATCGATTTTCGCGTCGCGCAGTTGCGGATAAACATCAATCATGCCGCGGCGCAATATCTCGGCGCTCTGGCGGACCGTCTGCGCGTTTTCAGGAAAGAACGCGGCGCGACCGCCAAACAGCATGCGCCGGTCGGGAGTGAGGCGATAATAGTAGAGAAAGTTCTTCGAATCGTAGATCATCCGGTTGCGCGGGCTCAATTCGCGGGCCAGCAGCTCCGGTAAGACTTCAGTCGTAATAATGAAAGAGCCGATGGGGATGAGTTTCTTCTGCAGCGCAGGCGTCGCGCGTCCCGTATATCCGCTGGTGCCCACGAAAACTTCCCGCGCCCAGCTCTGTCCTCGCGACGTGGTCAGTTTCCATCCCAACTCGCCCTGCCGCGAATCGCGTTGAATCGTTTCGACGCGGGCGCGCTCGAAAATTTCAGCTCCAGCCTGCACGGCGGCGCGGCCGAGTCCGGCGACATAGCGCGCGGGATTGCAGCCGTCCACCATGCCGCCGTAATAAATGGTTGAACCAATCTCCGACGCCAGTTCCGTCTTTTTGACGACCCGTAGTGTGTGGTTGAACTCGCGCGCGATCACTTCAGCCTGGAGCGCGTAATCGTCAAAATGTTTCTGCTTGCAGGCCACTTCGAGATGTCCGCAGCGCACGAAATCACAGTCAATATTTTCTTCCCGGACG
>QIAK01000567.1:0-200 GCA_003225515.1 Acidobacteriota bacterium
TGTAAACGGATTTTTAATCGTGCTGAATATTCTCGTGTACCTGTTTCAATCGACGCTTGATCCGCGCAGCTATGAGTTGTTTGCGCGCGCTTTTGGCGTGGTGCCGAATCATCTGGCCCTGGCTCTGCAGGGGGCGCCGAATTATTCCCTGGGAACGGTGGCTATTACCTTCTTCACCTCTATGTTTCTGCATGCGGGCT
>QIAK01000567.1:205-2654 GCA_003225515.1 Acidobacteriota bacterium
TGTACTGGGGAACATGTGGTTCCTTTACATCTTCGGAGACAACATTGAAGACTACCTGGGACACGTCGCCTATTTATTTTTTTACGTGCTCTGCGGTTTAGTCGCGATGAGCACCCAAGTAGCGATTTATCCGCACTCCACTCTTCCGACTGTGGGGGCCAGCGGAGCGATTGCGGGAGTGCTGGGGGCATATTTTATTTTGTATCCGCGGGCCCGGGTGCTGACGTGGTTCTTCGTTTTCGTCTTCTATATTCCTGCGTGGATCATGCTGGGCTACTGGTTTGTGCTGCAGTTTTTGTCGGGGGCAGCGACTTTGTCGATGGCGCCGCGGGGGCGCGATGTGGGCGGGGTGGCGGTATGGGCGCACGTCGGGGGATTTGTCGCGGGACTGCTAATGATCAAGCTGTTTCCTGAGCGCGGGCGGCGTACGCCTTATGCCTACCGCTGAAAATCTCTTTGCATAAATTTCACGGCTCGCGCGCTTCCTGAAATCCAAGAGCGATGTTTTCAATTGCGGGTGAGCTCCGCCGTTTGGCGGAGCTCAATCTCGCTCAGGACGACGAATCAACTTACTTCTTTGGACGGGATTCTGGGGGGACCAGTCCGGCCATGCGGTAATAGCCGACGAGCTGGCCATAGTGTTCGCCACAATGCTCAATGAGGCCATAGGCCATGTCGCTAATCCTGAATTGCTGATGCGCGAAGGGGTCAACGATGAGATCGGACATACCCTTGTCGCCTTTGGCTTGGATCGCGGCGGCGCCGTCGGCAAAGGATTTCTTCACGAACGCGACCACGTCGGCCTTGGTCTTGTATTGATCGCGTTTGGGATCTTCGCCGGCTGGAGGCTTCTGGCCCATTACCGGATTGGTGAAGTAGTAGTTGGCTCCTGCCGCGTGCAACAGTTGCTCGGCGAAGCTGCGCTGGGCGGGTGTGGGCTTCATGTCGTACTTGTCTTCGGGAAAGTCTTCGGCCATAGCGGTGAGCTTGCGGCCGACATCGTTCCATGCATTGAGTACGGCTTTGGAAGGGCTGTCGGGGGGCTTGATGGGCGTGTCTTTTTTCATGGCGTCTTGCGCATGAGCGGGAAGAGCCAGGGTCGCGGCGAACAGGGTTACGGCGAGAAACGGCAACTTCATCATTGAGATTTCCTCCTGGGAATGGCGGTGCAATTGTACTTGGAGTGGGTGCGGGAGGAAAGCGATCAGGCAGGAGGTAGTGGCTGAATTTGGTTTTCTCAGCGAACTCTGCGATGGTTCCCTGCGCGTTCAGCGGTTAAAGTCTCTTGTTCTAGCCCGAAAATCAAAGTTTGATTACAGGGTCCCTGCGCTGGGAAGAATTTCCAGGGTTTCAATGGTGGCGTTTGCGGGCAAGAGGATGGCTTGTACTACTGCATTGGCTACCGTTGCAGGCGTCATCATTTTGCCGCGAGGAGCTTCAGGCCACAGAGTGGTCCAGATGTCGGTGTCAGTGGCGCCGGGCATCAGGCCAATGACGCGGATTCCGCGTGGGCGGAGTTCTTCTCGCAGGGTATTGGTAAGGCCCAATGCTCCGTGCTTCGAAGCGTTGTAAGCCGCGGAACCGGCGAAGACCCGTGTGGCAGCAATGGAAAGATTGTTCACGATGGTGCTGCCCCGCTTCATGATGGCCAACGCGGCCTGAGTAACGAGAAAGGTTGCGGTCAGGTTCGTGTCGAGGACATCTTTCCAGACGGGCAGTGGAAGATTCTGGATGGGGAGATTGGGATGGGCGATGCCGGCGTTGTTGATAAGAATGTCCAGGCGCTTGAATTTGTTGCGTGCTGAACGGAACAGTGCATCGACGGAATGAGGATCGCGGACGTCGCAAGGGTGGGCGAAAACTTGGACTTTTGAGCTCGCAAATTGTCGGGTGAGTCGGGTTAGGACTGATTCATTCCGCGCGGTCAGGATGAGGTTGCAGCCTTCGACGGCGAGGGCGCGGGCGATGGCGAGTCCAATGCCGCGAGTGGCGCCAGTTACGAGGGCCACTTGGCCGCGCAAAGAGTTGGAGTCAGAGGTTCGGGTTGAAGAACTTTGGGTTGAAGAGCTTGGGCTGCGGGATTTCATCCGACCACATGATACTCGGTCTTAACCAAGCCACTGGGGTAGTGCTGGGTCGCGATGTGTTGCAGACGAATATCTTTCAGAAGAGTGCCGAACAGAGGTATTCCGTCTCCGATGAGCACCGGTACGCGAGTGATGGTCAGATTTTGAACGAGGCCAGCGCGCAGGAAAGCTTGAATGGTGATCCCTCCGTCGACATAGACATGGCGTACGCCGCTGGCTGCAAGTTTCGAAACGATGTCGGCCGGAGAGCCGGACATCTGTTCTACGACACCTCCGCGCACTGTCGAAAAATCTATCGGACGGCTGCTCAGGACTATGACACGTTTGTCACCGTAGGGCCAGACTGGAAAGGCAAGCACGGT
>QIAK01000567.1:2684-4242 GCA_003225515.1 Acidobacteriota bacterium
GCCACCATCGACTGGCAGAAAATCGAGGTCGCCGTTCCGGCGTGCGATGAAGCCATCGACGCTGGTGCCGATGAAAATGGAGATCATCATGGGTGCCTCAGCGGCAGAAAGCCGTGGTTGACATTTGTGCTTTGCAGCAGCGCGGGCTTGAAGCTGCGACATTTCAAAGCATGTGACCCATACGGGTGCTTTCGTCACGACTTTCGAAACCCAATCGTCATACGCCGTTCGGACGCTGGCGGATCAGGGAAAGAAATTCGGAACGAGTTTCTTCTTCGTTGCGGAAACAGCCTAGCATTGAAGAGGTGACCGCGGCGGAGTGTTGCTTTTCGACGCCGCGCATCATCATACAGAGATGGCGGGCTTCGATGACTACGCCGACTCCTTGCGGCTGGATGACGTTCTGAATGGTCTCGGCGATCTGGGTGGTGAGGCGCTCCTGAATCTGCAGGCGGCGCGAGAAAATTTCGATCAGGCGCGGAATTTTGCTCAGGCCGATAACTCGTCCGTTGGGAATATAAGCTACATGGACTTTGCCGAAGAACGGCAGCATGTGGTGCTCGCAAAGGCTGAACATCTCAATATCTTTGACGATGACCATTTCGTCATAATTCACGGTGAAGAGCGCACCTTTGAGCAGGGCCTCGGCATCCTCCTGGTAGCCCTTGGTGAGGAACTTCATGGCCTTGTGGACGCGTTCGGGCGTGGCAGTGAGGCCTTCGCGGTTGGGATCTTCGCCAAGGCGGACGAGCATTTCCTGGACGAGATTTTCGAACGTGGAACTGGTGAGAGTGGTGGGTGCCTTTGTTGTATCCGTCGGTGTTTTCATAGACTATCGCTTCTTCGGAAAAGATGTCACGGCTAGTGCCGGAGTTCGTTTCCGCCTGCATACTCAAAGCTGTTCATCATGGTTTCTTCGAGCCTCACTCTTTCAAGATGCGCGCACTTGAAGCCGCGCTGCAATATTTCGAAGATCTCAATTGAAAGATTTTCCGTGGTTGGCACAAGCTGGGCGAATTCCTGAACCGTATTCAGATTCTCCAGGTGATAGCGGGAGAGCACTTCCCTTTCGACAAAACTGTCGAGATCGACAAGATTGCAGACCATGCCCGTGCTCGCATCGACCCGACCGCTGACGGTGACTTCGAGCGTGTAGTTGTGCCCGTGTCCGTGAGGGTTGTTGCACTTGCCGTAGGTGGCAATATTTTCTTCGGCAGACATTTTCTCGCTGTGAAGACGATGGGAGGAGGAGAAGTGATAGCGGCGGCTGAGATGGGCTTTCATATTGGGTGGTCGTGGGTCGTTCGTCGTTGGCCTCTAGCTATCAGGATTCTTTCTCAACTTGCACATTTCTCAAGTCGCACATTCTTGCTAGTTTGTTTCTCCATAAAAGTCGACGAAGAGGTCTGGAGTTTCGTAGACACGGACGCGGTGCAGTTTCGCTTTCTGGAGTTTTGTTGCGAGGCGCTGCCAGACGGCGATTGCGATATTTTCGGTCGTGGGAATTTGGGTTAAGAATTCGGGGACTTCTTTGTTCAGGAAGCGGTGGTCCATGGCA
>QIAK01000568.1 GCA_003225515.1 Acidobacteriota bacterium
CTACTACTCAAAGAACTACGCGCAAGGCGCTCCGACGGCGATGGTGGACGCTCACGGTCGGAGCATTCAACTGAAGAGAAACAAAGTGCGAAATCTTGAAGAACTGATTTCTCCTGGCGGACACAAGATCATATTCAAATAAGACGCTGACGATCGAATCGTCGGAGCTGATGACGATGCGGGCCACATCCGCAAGTATTCCTACGACGACGGCGGACACGTCCATACTGTTTCCGACGAAGTCCATGTTCTTTACCGGTTCGAATACCAGCGTCTCATGAACGGGGCGGGATATGATCCTTGGCTCCTGACCGCCATTCTTGACGGCGACTGGAACCTCCTCCTGCGAAACAAGTATTCGTGGGGAAGGATCTCAGAGCAAAGACTTGGGGATGGCGAGGTCTTTCGCTACGAATACCGACTGGAGGAACGGAACGTGCTGCGGACCACGGTCACGCTGCCTTCGGGGGTGAAGAAAATATTCTCGTTTCGCGACGGGCGCCTGGCCGAACAAAAGTAGGCTTGCCTGTCGCGGCGTCATCCCGTTCCCGTTTTTCCGCCGACAGGTTTACTATTGAGATGAATTTTTGCGACGATGGAAATGGATGATCGAGGCGAGGTTCGTCATGAAAGCAATCCTGATTATCGGCTGCTCTGCTTTAGCTCTTCTTTTCGCGCTGGTACCGCGGGCTCACGCGGCTACCGAGGCCCAGGTGTTTCCCACTTCCGCCGGGCCGGTGAAGATCACTCCGATCTACCATGCCAGCACTCTGATCGAGGCGGGAGGGAAGACGATCTATATCGATCCCGCCAAGCCGGCGAAGCTCAGCGGACTTCCCAAAGCGGACCTCATTTTGATTACTCATATTCACCCGGATCACATGGACCCCGAATTGATCAAAGAAATCAGCAAGGCGGACACCGAAATTCTGGCGCCGCCCACGGTCGTTCAGACCGTTACCAGCGCCAAGCCCATGTCTAACGGAGAAACGAAAACCTGGCAGGGCTGGACTATCGAAGCGGTCCCGGCCTACAACCTGAAGCGCGGTCCCGCTGCTGGACAACTCTTCCATCCGAAGGGACGCGACAACGGTTACGTCCTCTCTTACGGCGGCAAGCGTTTCTACTTCTCGGCCGATACGGAAGGCATCCCGGAGATGCGTGCGCTTAAGAACATTGACGTGGCTTTCGTGTGCATGAATCTGCCATACACCATGCCGCCGGAAGAAGCTGCGGAGGCGGTCAAAGCTTTTCATCCAAAGATTGTGATTCCATATCACTATCGCGGGTCGGACCTTTCGGTCTTCAAGAAAGGATTGGAAGGGACCGGCATCGAGGTTAGGCTGCTGGAGTGGTATCCGAAGTAGATATTATTAAAGACGAAATCCGAAAATTACTCGAGCATTGTGATGTCGGTGAGGCCAATTTGGCACTCGGGCATTCCTGCAAGATACTGGACCGCAGGCAAGCGCAACGGTAGTCAGTCGACTATTATTATTACCGAATTCTGGCATACCGTCGAAAACTCGCTGTGCAAGCCTGATCTCAAGAGTGTGCAAATTCTTGCGCGTTGACCACCGGCTACTATGGGGCTATAGTTCTGGCCCAATGTCCTACTTGGGCTTTGACCCTGCCGAGCCCCAGAAGAAGTTGGAACACTCTTGCGGTGTTCTGTGAGATGGAGTGTTCGGTTCAAGTTTTGCATTCTGCAACTGACATCATGGAGGACTTCCCTTGCCCAGCGTTATGACCCTAAACCCCTCGGCCTGTTGATGCTGTTATTCATTTCCGGCTCCGCGACAGCCCAGATTCCGCTCACCCAGATCAGCAATGACACATTCACCAACACCACCAGCCAGCACGAGACCGAGGTTGAGCCCGCGAGTTACTCATTCGGGAACACCATTGTTTCGGTATTCCAGGTAGGACGCTTCACGGATGGCGGCTCGTCAGACATTGGTTTCTCCACTTCCACGAACGGCGGTACGACCTGGACCCACGGCAATCTGCCGGGGATCACCAAAATCGAGGGCACTGGCACGTATGATCGAGCCAGTGACACGTCAGTTATCTACAACCAGAAATACAAATTGTGGCTGGCAGAAACTCTGGCTCTTTCGCAGACTAATGGCGTGCATGGCGCGGCGGTTCTCGTGAGCAGTTCCACGGACGGAATCACGTGGGGAAATCCGGTCAAGGTGTCGGTGGTGGAAACCGGCGGTTATTACGATAAGCCGTGGATCGGCTGCGACAACACTTCGACCAGCCCGCACTATGGCAACTGCTATGTGGAGTGGGACGACTTCAGCCAGTTCGATCTGATCGAGATGAGTACCTCGACGGATGGCGGCAAGACGTGGAGCGCCAAGAAAACCACGGCGGCCAGCGACTCCGGCAATGGCGGAATTCCGATGGTGCAACCCAACGGGACGGTGATTGTCGTGGTTGACGATCCTTTCCTGGCGAGCGTTCTGGCATTCAAGTCAACCGATGGCGGCACGACGTGGTCTTCTGCAGTGACGGTGGCCTTCATCAATGAACACTCAGTCTCGGGCAGCATGCGGGCATTGCCGCTGGTGAATGCGCAGATGGATGCGGCTGGAAAGGTCTACGCGGTCTGGGCCGATTGCAGCTTCCGCAGCGGTTGCTCGTCGAACGACATCGTGTACAGCACGTCGACCAACGGGACAACCTGGTCCGCGGTCACGCGCGTTCCGATCGATCCGACCAGCAGCACGGTGGATCACTTCACGCCGGGATTTGCGATCAAACCCGGAACCTCGGGCAGCACGGCGGAACTCGTCGTCACGTACAACTTCTTTCCCAAGGCGAGTTGCAGCGCGTGCAGCCTCGGAGTGGGAATTGTCACTTCCACGAACGGGGGCACAACGTGGGGCGTTGCGAGGACGCTGGCAAAGGGCATGAACCCGAGCTGGCTGCCTTCGACCACCTCTGGACAGATGGCGGGAGATTACATGACCGCCTCCTTTCCAGGACCGCGAGTGCATGGTGTATTTTCGAATGCTACCGCGCCGGTAGGAAGCACGCTGCATGAGGCGATGGACACCAACCAGTTCGGCATTGCAGAGGCCACGGCCGACGAGCCCCAGTTCAGCTCGGCGAACGACAAACCCGTTGCTGACGCGCATTCCCAGGTACATCGCACCAAGCCGTTTAAGGACTAGTAAAAGAGAGTGCCTGCAGCTGATTGAAAGCGGCCGTCCGAAAGGGCGGCCGTTTTTTATGCCGGGCAAACACGCGGCAATTGCGCGGCTTCGCATTTCGTTCTACCATCCGAAGCAGTGGCTGATAAAAACAACTCCAAGCTGGATGCGAACCGAGAGCGGCTGGTCTCGGCAGCGCCGGTTGAAGACGATTCCTCATTTGAGCTGAAGCTGCGACCGCAGCGGTTGGCCGAATTCATCGGACAGAAGAAAGTCAAAGAAAATCTGGCGGTGGCGATTGAGGCGGCACGCTCCCGCGGAGAGGCGATGGACCACGTGCTTCTCTACGGGCCTCCGGGCCTGGGCAAGACCACGCTGGCGAACATTATTGCCAATGAATTGGGCGTGCACTTTCAACCCACGGCGGCGCCGCTCCTGCAAATTAAAGGCGACCTGACCGCGATCATCACTAACATGCAGGACAAGCAGGTGCTGTTCATTGACGAGATCCATCGGCTGCAACCGGTGTTAGAGGAACTGCTTTATTCGGCGCTGGAAGATTACAAGCTCGACATCATTATTGGGCAGGGACCCTCAGCGCGGACGCACACGCTGGAAGTGAAGCCGTTCACGTTCGTGGGCGCCACGACGCGTGCTGGACTGATTTCCGCGCCACTGCGGTCTCGCTTCGGCATCGTACTGCGACTGGAGTTCTATATTCCCGCCGATTTGCAGGTCATCGTCGAACGCTCGGCGGAGATCCTTGGGGTTGAGGTGGATGAGGCCGGCGCGAAAGAAATTGCCAACCGCTCCAGGGGGACGCCGAGAATCACAAACCGTCTGTTACGCCGCGTGCGCGATTACGCCCAGGTGCGCGGAGGAGGAAAAATCGACGAACCTACCGCGAAGGCAGCGCTGGAGATGCTCGAAGTGGATCAGTACGGGTTCGATGAAGTCGATCGCCG
>QIAK01000569.1 GCA_003225515.1 Acidobacteriota bacterium
CCAGTCGTATTGCATCAGGGCCTTCATGGCGGCACTGGTCACGTGCAATTCTGAACCGGGCGCGTAGCGTTCAAGGAACCAGTGCACCAGCATGGGCGTATCGCTGCGGCGCTCGCGCAACGCGGGGACGTACAAGGTGACGACATTGAGACGAAAATAGAGATCCTTGCGGAAGGTTCCATTTTTGTAGGCGGCTTCGAGATCGCGGTTGGTGGCGGCGATAACACGGACATCCACTTTCATCCGCTGATTGCTTCCGACGGGGCGAACTTCTTTCTCCTGCAACACGCGCAGCAGCTTGGCCTGTAACTCAAGAGGCAGTTCGCCGACTTCATCGAGGAAGATGGTGCCGCCATCGGCGGCCTGGAAGAGTCCCTGCTTCGATTTCAGCGCTCCAGTGAAAGCTCCCTTTTCATAGCCGAAGAGTTCGCTTTCGATCAGAGTGGGTACCAGCGAACCGCAATCGACGGCAACGAACGGCCGATTGCCAAAGGCTCCGCGGAAGTGCATGGCGCGGGCCACGAGTTCCTTGCCCGTACCGCTTTCCCCGTAGATGAGTACGGGCGTGCGCGTGTCCTTCCTGAATTTTTGTGGAGGAACCGATAATGCCGTGGACGGCGGTTTCCGAATCCATGCGCTGGCGCAGGAACTCGTTTTCCTCGACCAGGCGGACCTTGTCGGCCATGCGCCGCAGGAACAACCGCAGCTCCTCCAGGGGAGAGAAGGGCTTGGTGATGTAGTCGTAGGCGCCGAGCTTCATGGCCTGGACGGCGGTTTCAATCGAGCCATGTCCGGTCATGAGCGCGATCTCGGTGCGGGGCAGAAGCTTTTTCACTTTCTCAAGGAATTCCAGTCCCGACATGTGCGGCATGACCATGTCGCTCAGGACAATGTGTACCGACTGCTCTTCGAGAAGAGCCAATGCAGACTCGCCACTCTCAGCTTCCAGACACACAAAGCCGAGAGCCTCGCCGATGGTGACGCAGAGTTTGCGGATGCTCTGCTCGTCATCGACGATCAGCAAACGGATACGGAGATCTTCTTTACTCGATGAATTATTCACTGGCCTTCCCGAAAGTCTTCGAAACTACATCAATAAACTGCTGCACGCGGAAAGGCTTCTCCACGCAGGGGGCGCCGGTGTCACGCAAAGTGGCCACCGTTTCTTCATTGGCAATGTCGCCGGTAATAAAGATGATGCGCGACGCCAGGTCTGAGCGATGCGTGGCAACCCAGGCGTGCACTTGTCCACCGTCGACTCCGCCGGGAGTTCGCATATCGGAGACGACACCCAGGAAGGCTCCGTTTTCCAGCAGGCGCAGAGCATCCACGCCAGACTCGCAGCACACCACGGGATATCCGCTGCGCTCAAGAGCGGCTTGAACATAGGCCATCACGGCAGGCTCATCCTCGATGAGCAGCACGGGCAAAGGCTGGGGTCTAAGGGCGGGAAGGCTCATGGCTGAATCACTCCTGCGGCCACACCGAAGCTGGCCGTGTGCGGCGTGGCGGGCAGGCGGACGATGAACGTGGCGCCCGGTCCTCCAGCATTATTGTGAGAGAGGATCTCCCCTCCGTGCTCTTTAAGAATGCCGTAGCAAATGCTCAGGCCGAGACCGGTGCCCTTCCCAATCTCTTTCGTGGTGAAGAAGGGATCGAAAATCTTGTCGGGATGGGAAATCCCGTTGCCGTTGTCGCGGAATGAAACCTCGACCGTGTCCCCGGACTTGGTCGACATGATCTCAATGCGCGCGCTACGGCCGATCTCATGGACGGCATCGTAGGCGTTGTTCAAAATGTTAAGGAAAACCTGCTGCAACTGGTGCGCATCTCCCATTACTTCGGGAAGCTCCTCGTCGAGATGCTCCACGATATCTACCCCGTGACTGTTGAAGTCATACGAGCGCAACTGAATGGTGCGGCGCAGGATCGAATTCAGTTGCACGAAGCTGCGCTGGGCGGGCATCTGGCGGGCAAAGCTCAACAGGTTCTGCACAATCTGCTTGGTGCGCTGGGCCTCCTGCAGAATCACACGCATATCTTTGCGGGCAGTTTCAGGCAGATCTGGATTTTCCATGAGCAGATCAGCAAAGCCCAGAATCGCGGTGAGCGGGTTGTTAACTTCATGGGCAACACCGGAGACCAACTGCCCGACGGCCGCCATTTTCTCCGTGTGCACGAGTTTGTCGCGCAGCACAGCGGAATCGGTGATGTCGGTGAGCACCAGCACGATGCTGGTCACGATTCCCTGCTCGTCGCGCATGGGACTGAGATTGGCTGAGAATTTTCCGGCAGAGCCGTTGCTGCGGACGATCTGCAATTCAAGATTGTCGACCTGCTGGCTGTTCAAAGTGCTCTGCAGGGCATCCGCAAGAGGACGGACAAAGCCGGGCGCGGCCAGTTCGAGCAAAGGACGGCCCAGCAGTTCGCGCTGATCGAATCCGGCGTCGAACCAGCGCCGGTTGGCATAACTGATCAGGCCCGCCGTATCCGCCACCAGAATCAGGCTTTGCGTATTGCTGAGAATCTTGCCTGAGAAGTCGCGCTCGCGGTGCAGTTCAGACTGGGAGGTGCGCAGTCCAGTCACATCGAGCATCAGGCCTCGAATCTGGAGCAGGTTGCCCAAGGCGTCATGCAGGCCGAAGGCATTAATAAGGACGTGAATGGCCGATCCATCTTTGCGGCGCAGGGTCGCTTCGAAATTTCGGAGGTGCCCACTGTCCTTCATCAACTCGGAGTGCTGCTGACGCTGTTCCGGCGAGAAATAAAGCTCGGTTGGAATATCGATCTGCAGCAATTCATCGCGGCTGCTGTAGCCCAGCATGCGAACCATGGCGTCGTTGACTTCGATAAGGCGTGCTGAAGAATAAACCTTCCTGAATATTGTCGAAGAGTTCCCGGTAACGGCGCTCGGCTTCGCGGCGGTCGGAGATATCTTTCAAGACGTGGATGGTTTGCATGCCCTCGTCGGAGGCGCCGTGCACGCGTGAGGTGGAGACGAGATAGGTACGATCGAAGACGGGATGTACGAATTCGTCGGAATCGTCGGCCATGGCACGGCAGAACGGGCATGAGTAGGAAGCCGTATCGCTGGTCAGGGCCATAAGCGCCCGCATGTTCACGCCGATCAATTCTGCCGGCGGCACGCCGATCATTCCGGCCAGCGAACGATTCACGCGCAGAACTTTGTCGGACTGGTCGTGCACCACAATGAAGTCCGTGATGGCGTCGAATATTTCCATCCAATGGCGGTTGGCTTGTTCGATCCGGGTGAAGAGACGGGCATTCTCAAGCGCCATGGCGGCATGGCCGGCCATGGTTTCGAGGAAGACGCGATCTTCGGCATCAAGGGGAGAGGATCGACCGGAAAGGCAGAGCAGTCCTGCCAGGTCTCCGTTGGCGCCGGGGAGCCTGACGAGAGTGCAGTCGGCCCAGTGCAGACTCGATGCCGCTTCCGGGCCAAGCATCTGTTCCGCGGAACCGGAGACCACGGTCTGGGTGTGCTTGGCCACGAAATCGCCTAGCGCCGGGCTCAGAGTGCCATCCATTGCGTGGACGAGCGAACTGTGATCCATTCGCGGCTCGGGATCACGCTTTGGTAATGGACTTTCCGGCGCGGAGAAAGTTCGCATCCGCTCCGTCATCAGGGGCTTGATGACCGGTTCTGCTGAAGCAATCGCATCGGAAGTTCTGGTGGAAGCTTCATCCAGCGTGTGCAATGCCGCAATCTGCCATCTGCCATCATGGAGCAGGGCGAGCAAACCTGCGCCGCAGCCGGTGAGTTCGGCAGTCCTGCTGACAAAGCGCCGGGCGAACTCAGGCAGACGCAAAGCCCCATCCATTTCACGCGCGAGTTCGATCAGGGCTTCGGCACGTTTTCTATGTTGCTCCGAGAGATGCAGGTTGCGCGCAGATTCCAGCACTACGGCAGCCTGATTCGACAGCGCACGGGCGCGACGAATGTCCTCTTGTGAAATTCCTGTGCCATCGAGACGGTCGAGAACGCCGAACATTCCCAGAACGCGGCCACTGGCGCCCAGCAGGGGCACAGCCAGGAACTGCTGCACTTGGTATTTCGAGATCAGGTCAAGGTTGATTCCTGGAGTCTTGCTGGCTTCATCGGTCCAGAAGACTTCTTTGGCACGCAAGGCGCGAGAGGCAACCCCTTCCGGAAAGGGTACGTCGACGCGGCGAGGCTCGCCTTTTTCGACTCCATAGCGCACCTGGAATTGGCCGCCTTCTTCCAGCGCAATAAAGCACCGGCCAAATCCCAGAAAATCGGAAGCCCTGATCACAAATGCCTGCAGGAAGTGCTCGAGATTGCTGCTGGAGTTTAGTTCAGAAGATATCTCGAGCAACTGGTGCAATTCGTGGGCTTGGGCATGAGCCGTGGCATGGAGTTCGGCGTGCGCGACGGCGACGGCTCCAAAACCGGCAATTGCGGCGACGAGTGCTCTCTCTTCCTGAGTAAACACACTGTCCTGGCGCGGATACAAGAGAATTGCGCCCTGGGTGCGAGAGGTGCGGAAGGGAGCGGCAATCAGCATTCCAGGGGAAACCAGATTGCCCAGCGAATGCACGTCGGCGCCAATCGAAAGCGTGAGGGGTTCACCAGCGGCGACTGCGCGTTGCGCCAAATCGGCCGCGAAACGGAGCGTCTGCCGGTCGTGGCGGGCGCGCGCCGAAGTGGCAAGTTGAGGAGTCTCGGCCGAAACCGCTTTTAGTTCAAAAGGTCCCTCGCGCCGCACCAACACGCAGACCAACCGGGTGCGTAGAAGAAGACGCAGGCGATCGGCCAAGGCCTCAATCACCGCCGAAACATCCGGCATGGCATTCAGGGTATGGACTACATCCGCCAGAATTTCGGCTCGACGATGTTCCTCGCGCGAGGCCTCGCTCAGGCGGGCTGCTTCAAGCAGGCTGCCCAGTTGTCCAGCCAGGATGGTTGCTTTGGAGGCAATGTCTTCGTTAAAGAAATTGTCATCGGAATCGTGCAGAAACGTAGCCGCGCCAATGATTTCGTTGAAAACCATCAAGGGTGCAGCCAGCAGGGATTGCGCTTCAAACTCCGACGCTGCCGGGAAGGTTACGGA
>QIAK01000570.1:0-515 GCA_003225515.1 Acidobacteriota bacterium
TCGGTCTTCGCACCATTCGAGATGCCGATGTTGACGGCAATTTTGTTCTTGCCTTCTTTACCTTTCGGGTCTGGCACTTCCACAGAGGCCTTCTTGTCCTTGTCGTACAGGATGGCGCCTTCAGGAATCTGCAGTACGTTCTTATGTTCTTCCAGGATGATTTCCGCGTTGGCGGTCATCTCAGCTTTGAGTTCGCCGCCCGGATTCTGGATCGACACGCGCACTTCAAAGGTCGTGACATTATCTTTCTCCACGCCCATGGGAGAAATCTTCGTCACCTTGCCATCGAAAGTTTTGTCCTTGAACGATTCCACCTTGATTCGAGCGCGCTGGCCCAGGTACACCTTGCCAATATCGCTCTCATCGACCTTGCCCTTCACATACACTTCGCTGGTGTCGCCCAGGTTCATGACCAGCGTGGCCGACGAACCCAGCACAAGGATCGAGCTGACCGCATCTCCCATCTGCACATCGCGCGAGAGCACGATGCCATCGATCGGCGAGACGATGTCGGT
>QIAK01000570.1:584-3510 GCA_003225515.1 Acidobacteriota bacterium
CACCGTCATTTGCGCCTTAGAGACGTTCTGCTTATTCAACGCCATCTCGTAATTCTTCTGGGCATCGTCCAGCGCCGAAGCCGAAACCACCCCGTCCTTTGCCATGCCGGTAGCGCGGTCGTAGGCGCGCTTTAGCAGCGGCACGTCCGGACCCTCTGCATCCACCTTGGACCGCTCGTAGTCGGCCTGCGAGCTCTTCAGACTCGCCTCTGCCGCTTCCAGCGCTGCCCGCGATTGCTCCACCTGGGCTTCAATTTCGATCTTGTCGAGTTGCGCCAGCAACTGGCCCTTCTTGACCCGATCGCCGTAGTCCACCATGAGCTTCTTGACAATGCCGCTGGCCTTGGACTTGACCTCGACCTTCGTGATCGGCGTGACCTTGCCGGTTGCCACTACGCTCTTGGCCAGGTCGCCCTTCTCCACTTTAGCGAGTTTCGATGGATCAATCTTGGTTCCACCGCGCGTCGCCGCGAACACACCCACTGCGATCAGCAGGACGATTCCCAGTCCCACGCTGCCCCAAATAATTAGTTTGCGGCGCTTTTTCTTATTATTATTTCCGTTACCGTTCACAACGCCTCCTGTATTTACCGCCAGGTGGAGATTGGGAGCCATTCCGCTGCCCTCACTCCCTTGTACGTGCCCCGTGCTACTTTTGTTCCTGAGATTTAACTTTCTGGATTCCGAAAGCGGCCGCTGCAGCCATACAAGTCTTCCTGGCGCCTGTCGGTTAGACCAATAGTCCTTTAAAAGGATAGCGTTACAGAGCAGAATTTTGTAGCTGCTGGCCGCTCCACATTCAGAGCGGAGGTGTCCCGAGAAAAAGCTGGATATGGGCTGGCCACTGCCTTCTCTTCGCTGCGTTTGTTAGAATTACTTTTCCATGGTCGCTTTTGTGCTGCTCCGGGTCTTTCTGATCCTTCTCCTGGTGGCGGCCAATGCCTTCTTCGCGGCGGCAGAATTCTCCCTGGTGAGTGTGCGCGATACCCGCATTCAGCAACTCATCGCGGCTGGACGCATTGGTGCGCGGATTGTCCAGCGGCTTCACCAGCACCTCGACGAGGTGGTTAACGGGGTTCAACTCGGCATCACGATGGTCAGCCTGACCTTAGGCTGGATCGGCGAACCGATGGTGGCCCGCCTCGTCGAAGGCATGCAGTTTCTTCACCGCGTGCCGCACGCGGCGGTGTATGCCCACACCATCGCTATCGCCATTGCTTTCAGCCTGATCACCTACATGCACGTGATCCTCGGCGAACTTGTGCCGAAGACGTTGGCCCTGCAACGCGCCGAACAGGTCGCCCTCGCGGTGGCCGCGCCCATGGAGGCATTCCTTACTCTCACCCGCCCTATCCTGTTCTTCATGCGGCGCTCCGGTGGACTCGTTCTCCGCCTGTTCGGTGCCCAAGCTACACGCCGTGGAGGCGCTGTCCACTCCCCGGACGAACTTAAGCTCATCGTTACGGCCAGCCGCCAGTTTGGCCAGATTCCTGAATTTCAAGAAGAGATGATCCACAGCGCCATCGAACTCGACAGCATCACGGTTCGGGAAGTCATGGTCGCCCGCCCCGACATTTTCTCTCTGCCCTCCGATCTCATGCTCGACGACGCCCTGGCCCGAGTCGTTGAGGGCCAACACTCGCGTATTCCGGTCTACGATCCGCAGCGCGGCCCCGAACACATTGTGGGAGTGCTTTATTACAAAGATCTCATGCGCTGGATGCGCCTTCGCCTCAGCAATCTTGGGCAGTCCACCGCCACCCGGATCTCGAAGATGCAAATCGGTCAAATCATGCATGACGTAGTGGTTGTACCGGAAACAAAAGTTTTGGCAGAATTGTTAGCCGAATTCAAAGAGCGCCGCCGCCATCTCGCGGTGGTAGTCGACGAGTTCGGATCGACCGCCGGAGTCATTACCGTCGAAGACATTCTCGAACAATTGGTCGGAAACATCGAAGACGAATTCGATGTTTACCCCAGCGAACCCGCGCTCGAAGATCAATCGGTTCTCGTGCTCGAAGGCTCGGTAAACATTCGCGATCTCGAAACCGAGTACGGTCTCACAGTTCCGCGAGATGCCGGTTTCGAAACCCTGGCCGGATTCATTCTCGCCCGCCTGCAAAAGATTCCCAGCCTGCGCGACTCTTTCGAATACGACGGCCGCCGCTACACCGTCGAAGAGTTGGAAGGCCACCGCATCGCGAGGGTCAGAATCGAGAAGACAGCCAAAGTAGAAGCCGAAGCCGAAGCCGCGAAGCAAGGTGGGGATTGACCGGAATACAGTCATGAGCACAAACCCAAAGCTCTGTAACCCTGAGCGGAGCACGGCGGCGAGCGAAGCGAGTCGCCGCGCGCAGTCGAAGGCTACTTACACATTCTTTGCTCAACCCTCCGGCGTCAAGGCATTCTCACGATGCTCTGCTTTGGATTGTGCCCACTGCTCTGGATCGTGCCCAGAATTCCCAGACTGGCCGCGCGTGAAGAGAGTGAAAGGGATCCTTCGACTCCGCGAGCGCATTCGCGCTCGCTACGCTCAGGATGACAACGCAACTAACGACTGAGAACTGAGAACGACCGACGACGGACGACCGACGACCAACGACGAACGACCCAACGATCAACCCCGCATGCTCACCCGCCTCCTCCAACGCGTCTTCTACACCCTTCCGGTTATCTGGCTGGTGGTGAGCCTCGTTTTCTTGCTCATTCACCTCGTCCCTGGAGACCCCATCGCACAAATGCTTGGTGAAGGCGCTCCGGCTTCTGACATTGCCGCCACGCGCCATGCCTACGGCCTCGACGCTCCGCTCGGTGAACAATATTTCCACTACTGGAGCGGCGTCCTGCACGGCGATCTCGGACGCTCCATTCGCTACAACCAAACCGTTACGAAGCTGATCGCCCAGCGCTATCCTTATACGCTTCG
>QIAK01000571.1:0-1772 GCA_003225515.1 Acidobacteriota bacterium
GCATCGGATCGATCAGTATCCTTCATGATCGATTTCTGCGCGCTAACCCTGCATTGGTGAAGTTGCTCGGGTACCAATCAGAGGCGGAAGTGCTGGGGCTGACGATTTCGCGCGATCTGTACCCTGACGGTGATGCATCCGGCTTCCGCTCTCAACCGACTCGCGCAGAATTCTTCAGCGCAATCGAGTTCACATGGAAATGCAAGGACGGTAAGCCCGTGGTCGTACGCGCTAGCGGACGGCGAATATCGAATCCGGAAAGCGGCGAGGTCCTCGAGATTATTGCCGAGGACGTCACAGCGCGGCGACTTCTCGAAGAACAATTACGCCACGCTCAAAAAATGGAAGCACTGGGACAATTGGCGGGCAGTGTCGCCCATGACTTTAACAACCTGTTGGGAGTAATCATCGGGTATAGCGAACTCCTTTCCGCCGAGTTCGGTCCAGAAGCACCCGCCAGCCGGCGGCTGGAGATGATAAAGAAAGCGGGCGTGCGAGCTGCATCCCTGACTTCGCAATTGCTCGCCTTTAGCCGCCGGCAGGTGCTCGAACCAAGAGTACTGAACCTGAATTCGCTGGTGACGGAAACCCAAAAAATGCTACAGCGCCTGGTGGGAGAAGACATCGAGCAGAACCTGGTGCTCGCCCCGTCGCTGGGCAAAACCAAAGCGGATCCTGGTCAACTGGTGCAGGTCATCATGAACCTGGCGGTCAACGCGCGCGACGCTATGCCCGGCGGAGGAAAGCTCACCATTGAAACAGAAAATGTGAACTTTGATGATGGCGCTGATTTTTATGACGTTTCCGTGCCTCGCGGAGAGTACGTAATGCTATCCGTAACCGACACCGGCACGGGCATGGATGAACAGACTCGCCGGCGTCTATTTGAACCGTTCTTCACCACCAAGGTAGCTGGCAAAGGTACGGGACTCGGACTCGCAACTGTGTATGGCATCGTGAAGCAGAGTGGCGGCTTTGTGTTCGCGGACAGCGAACTGGGAAAAGGAAC
Organism: Acidobacteriota bacterium; assembly: GCA_003225515.1. Classification (GTDB taxonomy): domain Bacteria; phylum Acidobacteriota; class Terriglobia; order Terriglobales; family Acidobacteriaceae; genus Sulfotelmatobacter. The sequence continues at coordinate 1,010 of QIAK01000571.1, forward strand.
GAGATTCCGCGTCTATCTCCCGCGCGTCGATCAGCCGGTGGAGAAAGCATCTGTTGAGCCGGTAAAGACCCGTGCGATTCAATCGGGATCGGCCACCCTGCTCGTTGTGGAAGACGAGCGCGCCTTCCGAGAGTTGCTGCATGAGGGACTACGATCGATGGGCTACCAGGTGCTAGTTGCCTCTAATGGAGTGGAAGCTCTGCAAGTTGCCGAGGAATACGATGGGCAGATTCGAGTGCTGATCACGGACGTGATCATGCCCCAGATGAGCGGGCCGGAATTAGCCGAATGCCTCACCAAAGCGCGCGGCAATATCGATGTGCTGTATATGTCGGGCTACACCGACGACAAACTCGCGCCAATCGTGGAGTCGAGGGGCGAGTTGATATGGATTCAGAAGCCGTTCTACATCGACGATCTGGTTCGGAAGATACAAGAGGTTCTCGAGCGAAAAGTTGCCGTATCGAATGGCCCGGTTTCCGCTCCAGCCGCGACTCTGCCAGGTGTGGACTGATACCAATTAGAACAAATAACTCACCGGTCCATTCACATTTCAAGTTTGATCATGGAAGCAGGACTGGATCGTCTATTCCCGGGGCGTTCACAATGTCGAGAATCGTATCGCTGGGAATGTTGTATTTCATCAAATGAGCCAGACCCGACGCAACGTAAAGGTTTCCTTGACCATCGGGAACGAGACCGTCGGGAACCGAGATTTTTCCAATCTGGAATGGGACAAATCCCGACAAATCAGTGGCTATCT
>QIAK01000571.1:1796-3105 GCA_003225515.1 Acidobacteriota bacterium
GTCGTTGCCCAAAGATGAAGGCTGAATGGATCATAAGTAAGGCCGTCTGCTCCATTGATTGCGGAGTGTGGCTCTAGAAACAGAGTTTTTAGGACTGCTCCACTGGTCGGATCAATTTGAACGATGGTGTTGTGATTGGCCACCGCAAACAGGTTCCCACTGGGATCGTAGGCCAACCCGTCCACTGAACCAAGATTGCTGGAAAGGGTAGTTACACTTCCGCTCGAAATATCAAAGCGAACGATCTTTCCTGGAGAGTACAGTCCGAGCAGCAGCGTCGAACCACCAGGTTCTAGAACGAGGTCCCGCGGATAACCCGGTATAGCGGAACTGGATCCAAAATCTGCAACGATTGTATTGGTTCCGGTGAGAGGGTCAAACTTCGACAGATTTCTGAGACTAGCGACCGAGTAGAAAATTTCTCCGGTCGACGGATCAATGACCAAACTATCCGGCTTGCCCCCAATGTTGTACACGGTTGTGATCGCTCCCGTAGCGTAATTCAGCTCGTACAGCCTTTCTCCAGGTTCGTCTGTCACATAAAACGTTGCCTGTGGGGAAGAAGAAGATGTGACAGTGAAGTCCATTGAATTTGAGTCCACCAGCGAAGCAGATCCCGATGGATCGCCCGTCGCCACAAACACCTGAGCCGTCAACGGATTGACCAGTAACGCAGCAGGAACTACTGCCGTCAACTGAGTACTGCTGTTAAATGTCGTTTGCAACGAGGTTTGGGTGCCGTTGACGGACCACACGACAATACTTTTGGTGTTAGCGGCGCTGACGAAGTCGGTCCCCGTCACGGTCAATACGAGATCAGAATTGCCCGCCGCGACAGTAGTTGGAGAAATCGAAATATCGGTTGGAGGTGGTGGCGGCGGCGATGAACTACCCATGGGCGACTGCGAACCACACCCAGTAATTGCCATTACCAGAATCATAAGGACGACATGGATCGCTATTTTGGTCTTCATGACATCCTCTTTTTTATTTGTTCCAGCGCCTGGCATTCTCCGGCCACACAATAGGCACCCAGGAGCGCTAAGTTGCAGATTTAGCGGTAAATGTTTCCGGGAACTGCTTCAACTAGATCATCAAGTGCATATTTGTGATTCATAGTCGCGCCAGCTAAAGATTCATTCGAGGCGGTTTAGGCTGGTGCCAGGAGGGGGAGTCGAACCCCCAAGACCCGAAGGTCGGCGGATTTTGAGTTCGCTGCGTATTTCAGCTAACGATAACACAGGATATATCCGGAAACAGAATTTGAAAGTGTGAAAGTTACTGTATAAGTTTCTCGGATTTTCATGGA
>QIAK01000572.1:0-2885 GCA_003225515.1 Acidobacteriota bacterium
TGCGCCTAAAGAGTATGGCGAAGACAAAGGCCCCCCTACGCAAGGGCGTTATTATGAATAACACTCCTATACTCGCAATTGTTTATCATTGCAAGGCCAACCTACCCGATGTTCCTGGTCGCTTTGCCCTGGGAAGTTCATGCGAGCAGCCCGATTGTTGCCGCGCTTTCAAATAAATTGATATCCAGCCAGCACTTCCGAACAGCTTGCCAGCTTGATCGCCCGCACCGGCACACGTGCACCGATCTTTTCCAATGTGTGCTGACAAATTCCACGACCGCATGAATTCCCGCTTGATGTATAGGAAATTCAAAAACTGATTTCGTGTAAACGTGCGGCGCTGCCGCAAGATTACGGGCGTAAATCGATAGGGTGAAAGGCTGGACGATTCGTAGACATCCGCGCCGATGGGATCGGCGGACGGGCTGCGCGATGTCTGGAAAGTACCTCCTGAGACGCAAACGCTGGGTCCAAGCCTGCGTTCAGACGACCCGAGCGGCGTGTGACTCTCGATTCACCGCACGGCACACTCCAAGGCACACCGCATCTAGTACCGGCGACCAGGCACATCAAGCGTCTAAGCAGGCGAGAAATTGAAGTGTTACGTGCGGTTGCATTGGGCTTTACAACCAGAGAGATATCGAAAGAACTGAGGTTAAGCCAGAAGACTGTCCAGACGTATCGCGAGCGGATATACAAAAAGCTTGCATTGCAGACTCGTGCCGACCTTGTTCACTACGCCCTGGCACACAGCCTTTTTGGTGCGGAGAAGTGATGGGACCGGCCTCTTCGTGAATTGCGGAGACACAGAAAGGACACGCACATTGCAGCAAGCATCGCTGCTTCGGTCGCTTTTGAAGTCTTGTCACCTGATGAATAATCAGTAGCTCTCCGGGTTGTTGCAACTCGGTCTTAAGATTCTCAAGATCAGAGACGATTGGGGCAACTGCAAGCGCCCGTCCATCTGGCCTACAGCCGACTAAGACTATGAGTAGAATCGCCTTGCAACGGCGGTAGCCCGTAAAATCTATGAGCCCTCCAGGAAATCAGAGGAAATGGGTTGAGGAGACCTTGCGGCATGAAACCGACTCGTGGATTAGACGACAGTATACCGATGGCCGCGCGTTGAACGCTCCGTTGAAAGCTAGTTGCGCCAGTTGCCAACTTTTGGCAGCCATTCATCCCGGATGAGGTGTGCCGGAGCTGTGCCTTAGCCATAAAACTTGCAGTCGGCAAATAGCTTTTTGCAACAATGTGGTCGAGTGCGTCCGTGCTAGCTTGGTTATGGGCAAGTCGTTGATTTCAGCTTCATTGCACGGCAAGTGCCATTTACGACGGATAATCGGGCCGCAGTCGTTCAAATGCTCTGGCCTATCCCGAGATCTTTTGGGGCTGAGATGCCCACGGATTGAGAGAATTCAAGCGCAGAGCTCTTACCTAGGTCCGCGCTAAGCCGCGATGCCAGCCCTTCCGCGTTATTTGTGTATATTTCCGCATCGAGTCGAGCCCGCGACACGCTAACGTAAGCGAATCGCGCATTCAGAAGCTCAGGATGCACGGTGGTGTCTGCGTTTATCAGTACGCGATTCGCTGTCAGCCCCTGGGCACTGTGACTGGTGACGGCGTAGCCATGATCAAAGTGTGAATGCGCTGTCCCACTGAATTCGATCTTTCGTCCATCCTCAAGAATCAACGAGATGTTGCCGTCGTGAGCGATGTTCTCGATAGTTCCCATCTCTCGGTTAGCAATACCGAGTTGCTTTTGCGGCGCAGTGAATTGAATCCGTTCGCCGGCTGAGAATTCGCGTTCGACGGCCTGATACACGGTCACTCCCGAAAGCCGCTTCGGATCGTAGGTGACATGATTCCCATTGGGCTTCTCAACTGTTAAGAGATTTTTCGCGGCATCGACACTCATGACCTTCCCGTAGCTTCCTGCTTCGATACCGGCCGACTTGCTGCCGCGCAAAAATCGGACGACATCTCCTGCTTCGTAACGCCTGGCCCATGCGCGCTCCGCTCCGGTCATATCCTGCCGTGCTACGAGGACTCGGAACTTGTGATCGGCGATGCCTAGCAAATCGTTCGTTTTCAATTCCCGCCGAACGGCTTCGTTCAATGCTTGGCGGGATTTGTTATCAGGCGAGACAATCAGAGTGCGCTCTGGAGCGCTCACGTAGTTCCGAGCAATCGCGCGGACTCGTTCCTTCGGATCAGCGATTTCGTTCACTCTGCCCCGACTCTTGAGAGATTCAATGGCTGTCGTGATTTGACCCTTCGCCAGCATCTCAACCTCGGATTTCAGGAGCGGATCTTTTTGGCGCACAATTTGGTCGAGTTTCGCAGTTTTCATTCCCGCTTCTTGAAGCTGTTGGAATGGACGGCCGGCTTCAATAGCTTGGTGCTGCCGCGTGTCCCCGACGAGCAGAACCCGGTCTTCCGGGCCAAGTCGTCGTAAAAAGTCGCGTACCTGATTCGTACTCGCCAGACTCGATTCATCAATGAAAAAGAGTTTTCGGTGTTGCTGGTCGGACTCTTGCGATCGCACCAGGAAGGATTGAAGCGTACCGGAATGAACACCCGCCTGCTCCAGTTGCTTTGCCGCGCGGGAGGTTGGAGCAAAGCCTTCGATTTGGTAGCCCTGAGTTTCGGCTGCCGTGCGGATCTGGGCGAGAGCCGTGGTTTTACCGGCGCCCGCGGTGCCCTGAATTCCCTGGATTCGGTCACGAGAACTGAGCACGTCTTCAATCATAGTCTTTTGGCCGAGGTTTAAAGCCGCGTCCGTTTCGGTCACGGCGATCGCTTTCTGCCGAGGCAATACTGGTTTCAACTGGTTCTGGCCCTGTCGCATTCGTCGGACGATTTCGTGCTCGGCGGCAATCGTT
>QIAK01000572.1:2975-3535 GCA_003225515.1 Acidobacteriota bacterium
CTCATCGACCACGGCCTCTCGCTCGAAGTTCTTGTCGCGGGCATACGTGACAGCTTCTTGGGCTCGCTTAGGGGCCGCCACTGGCACACGCAACTCTTGCGCACGTTCTCGCGCCGCCCTGACGACGGCGTCAGGTTGGTTTCCGAATTCTTCTGCAAGTCGTCGGTGGGCTTCGAGGACCTCGCGTGGACTCAGAATCTCCTTTTTGTCTCGTGTCGAATGGGCCGCGATCTCTGCGGCTTCCTTACTGTTGTGTCCAATTTTCTCCAGGTGCTCACGAATCTGTTGACTGCGGGGACTGGACGCATCGAGGTATTCCTGCGTGTAGCCCTTAATCTCCGGGGCACCGCTCCGACCATGTTCAATTTCATAGCCATGCTGGCGCAAGCGGTACGTCAACTCGGATTGGTAAATGGCAGTCGCGAACTGCTGCGACTGAAAGAGGCTATGCGGCTGGATGGCACGAGGTCCTCCGTTCTCACGTTCGGTGATGTTGAAGATGACGGCATGGGTGTGGAGTTGGGGTGCGGCATACCCATTCACCGGACGGGCAGTGTCGT
>QIAK01000023.1 GCA_003225515.1 Acidobacteriota bacterium
GATCGCGCTGGTGGACCACGGACCGATGATGTGCCGGGCGAGCGTGGGAACGGGCGGGCCAACCCTGGGGACGCATGTGGATGCGGGATCGGGCTTTTCCGGGGAGTGCATTCGTACGGGAAAATCTTTGCGGTGCGATGACAGTGAAGTCGATCCGCGAGTTGAGGCCGCGACTTGCCGGCGGCTGGGAGTGCGATCGATTGTGGCGGCGCCGATCCGGTATGAGCGTGAGGTGGTGGGATTGATGGCGGTGTTCTCGGCTCAGTCGTTTGCGTTCGATGAAGGCGATGTAGCGGTGCTGGAGCGGCTGGCGCAGACGGCGCTGCTGACGCTAAGTCAGGCGCATTTCAAGCGCGGGTAAAGAGCTACGGTCGAGTAGCGAGCGGGCCCTCAGGGCGTCCATGCAGTTAGAGACGGATTCGTATCAGACTGCCACCGCGGTAGTGGCTGAATTTGGGTTCTCCGCGAGCATCACGCGAGTTCTCTCAGTGCCTGCCAAGTACAGTGGGAATCTCTTACAGCCTCGGAAATTTTCGAAATCCAGGGACAGGGGGATGTTCAGGGCGATTAGCGGGTGTGGTCGCGGCGGCGAAGGTAGTCGATGAACATTTGTTCTACGGGCTTGTCGTAGGCGATCAGGACGTGGCGGACGGTGTGTCCGCTGACGAAGTGACAGACTTCCTCTGCGAGATTTTTGGCGTGATCGCCGGCGCGCTCGAGCGACTGGGTCATGAAGATGACTTGCAGGCTGGCCTGACGCACGAGGTTCTCGGGGTTTTCGATGTGGCGCAGAAAGATGAGGTTGCGGAGGCGGTCCATTTCGGCGTCGGCGCGGAGAACGTCGATCGCTTTGCCGATCTCGCGGTCGGAAAATGCGGAGCCGCAGTCGGTCAGCATTTTTTCAAGGATGGTGGCCATCTGAGTGAGGTCGCGGGTGTCTTCGGAATCGATGCGTCCTCTGACCGATAGTGCGCTGTTGGCAAAGCTGAGCAGCAGGTCCCCGATGCGCTCGAGGCCGATCATGAATTTCATGCAGGCAAGAAGTTCGCGGGCTTCTGCAGGACCGACTTCGGTGATGGCAGTGGTGACCCCGGTATCGATCTCCATGTCGAGGGTGTCGAGTTCACGTTCGCGCTGGCGCAGGGAGTTGAGCAAGGTCGTGGAACCGGTGGCAATGCCTTCGGCGGCGGCGCCGGCGGCCTCCTTGGCCATGTGGCAGGCTTCGACGGTGCGGCGCACGATGTAGCAATGAGCCGGTTCAGGATCGGGAGACTTGACCGCAGTGCTCATGCGTGTGTCCGCCGGGCGAGAACGCGGGCGACGGATGGGTCTTTGGGAACCGTCGTCCCGATTCTGCCTTTCTTGGAATGGAGTGGGCAACGGCTAAGGATAGGACTGAGTGTTGAAGTTGTGGTTAATAAGCTGTGAATTTTGTGTCATTTTTCTTCGGCGAGTTGTGGACAGTAAGTTCGAGCTTCGCTCGACTGGACAGGAGTGTTCGCCCCACATAAGAGCTGTCCCTACGTGGACCTTGTAATACTCTCCTTTAGGCGGTGGGAAGGGTGAAGAGGAAGGTGCTGCCGTGGTTTAGTTCGCTTTCGGCGCGAATGGAGCCGCCGTGGGCGAGCATGATGTGTTTGGCGATGGCAAGACCTAACCCCGTGCCGCCGGATTCGCGGGAGCGGGCTTTGTCGACGCGGTAGAAGCGTTCGAAGAGGCGCGGCAGATGTTCGGAGGCGATGCCGGCGCCGAAATCCTGAACATAGAATTCGACTCCGAATTCAAGGCCACGCCGGGCGGGGCGGGCGCCGAGCAGGATGCGTGCGCCGGAGCGGCCATACTTCATCGCATTGTCGATTAAGTTCGAAAATACCTGATGGATGGCTTCACGGTCGGCGCGCACGGCGGGCAGGGATTCGACGGAACTGCGTCCTGTCTCCACGATCTGCAAATCCACCTCGTAACCGCGGGCGATCTCGCGGAAACTTTCCTCGGCATCGTGCAAGAGTTCGATAGGAGGAACGTTTTCGGTGTCGAAACGGGTCTCGCCGGATTCCACGCGTGCGAGAGTCAGCAGATCTTCGGTGAGGCGGGCCATGCGCGCGGCGTTTTTGCGAATAATTTCGAGGAACTCGCGATTGGGCCCGGAATTTTCCGAGCTGAGGTCGAGGAGAGTTTCGGAGTATCCCTGAATAGAGGTCAGCGGGGTACGAAGTTCGTGGGAAACGTTGGCGATGAAGTCGCGGCGCGTTTTCTCGACGCGCTCGGTTTCGGTGAGATCGCGGAGGACGGCGACGGCGCCGCCATCGGGCAAGGGGGCGGCGGTGACATCGAAGGCGCGGCCGGGAACGATGGAGGTGGCGCGGGTGGTCTTCACTTTTTTTGTGGTGGTGGCGGCGTTCACAGCGGCGAGGAAATCCGGATCACGAATAGTCTCGACGACGGGGGCATTCAGGCGCGTGTGTTGAGGAACTAGCCGGTCCATGGGCTGGTTGGCCCACTGCACCAGGCCGTCGGAACTAACGGCGATCACGGCGTCCTGCATGCTGTTCAGCAGAGTTTCAAGCTGGCGCTGGCTGGAACGGACGGCGTCGAAACTGCGTTCGATCTGTTCGGCGGTCTTGTCGATGGCGGCAGCGACGCGGCCAATCTCATCCTGAGGAAGGTCATCGACGCGGGCATGCAGGTCGCCGTGTTCGATGCGGGCGGCAACGTCGACGATTCGCTCGAGGCGGCGCGAGGTCCAGATGGAAGTGGAAGCTGCGATAAGCAAGGCGATGGCGAGAGCGATAGTTGAGCCCCAGAGCATACGGCGGCGCACCTGCGCCTGCACGGCTTCGACGTCGGAAAGAGGATAGGCGAGGCGGACCGCACCGCCGGAAACAGGAACGGCAACATAGAGGAATGGAATACCCAGAGTGGCGCTGCGGCGCTCGCTCTCTCCGGGATGCCCTGAGAGCGCCGCGGCGAACTCTTTGCGGCTGGCGTGATTTTCCATGTTAGCGGGATTGGACTCGGAATCGGCCAGCACTTTTCCGGAGGCGTCGATAACAGTCGCACGGGCGCCGGCAGCGAGGCCTTCCTGGGCGGCGATTTCGGAAAGGGAGTGGGCACGGTCGGTTTCAACGCGGTGCGCGAAGAGAAGAGTTTTCTGATTAAGATTGCGCTCGATTTCGGCCCGCAGTGAAGATTGCCATGCGCCGCCGATCATGACGTCGAGAATTGCGGCGGTGGCGGCAATTACGATCAGAAAAACAGCCATCAGTTTGAAGAAAATGCGGTTCTTCACGCGAATGGCTCTCCGAGGAGAACATCATTTTCCTGGCGGGCTAAAGCCGTGTATTCCGGTGTGGATCTTGCGGCGCGGCTAAGGCCGCGCGCGTTCAAAGACGGGCGCGGGTTCGAAGAGGATCGAGCATTTGAGGACGATCTGCCCAGGCAGGAAAATCGGGCATTCATTTGGGAACCTCGAAGCGGTATCCCGCGCCGCGAACGGTTTTCAGGTAGCGCGGGTTCTCGGGATCGGGCTCGATTTTCTCGCGAATGCGGCGGACGTAGACATCCACGGAGCGAGGAGTGACATACGCGGTATCGCGCCAAACGGAGTCGAGGAGATGATCGCGGCTGAAGACGCGTCCTTTATGGCGGGCGAAATAGTCGAGCAGGCGGAACTCGGTGGCGGTGGTGGAAACCACGGTGCCGCTCACGGTGAGGGTCATGGCGGAAGGATCGATTTCGATTTCGCCGATTGTCATGGGGCTGGGCGGCAGAGGGCGCTCGAAGCGGCGCAGGACCGCCTTGACGCGGGCGACGAGTTCGCGCGGGCTGAAGGGCTTGGCGATGTAGTCGTCGGCGCCGAGTTCGAGACCGAGAACACGATCGGCCTCGCTGCTTTTTGCGGTCAGAAAAATTACTGGGACCGCGGAGAGGCCGGGTGTCTGGCGAATGGTGCGGCAGATTTCCAGTCCATCTTTGCCGGGAACCATGATGTCGAGGAGGAAGAGCGCCGGGCGCTGGCGTTCGGCATCGATGAGAACGTTTGCGCCTGTGGGATAGACGCGCACGACGAAACCTTCGTTTTCCAAATGGTGGCGGACGAGGCGGGAAATATCGGGATCGTCTTCAACGACGAAAATGCTTGGTTTCACGGGAGTATTGTAAATGGAAACTTGTGGCTGATTGGGGGTTGTCGCTTGCCGTGGATGGAATGGGCGCAAATTTCATCGGACTGTAACAATTGTGGGAAAGGGTTCACCACTAAGCATACGAAGGTTCACGAAAACCTTTATTTTTGGAGGAGACGATCAGGTTCTGGGCGTGGTCGAGGTGGAAGGTTGTGCCCGGCGGGATGACTGTGGTGGCGCTGTATTCGGTGATGATGGCGGGGCCGGGGTATTTCTTGCTGGAGCGGAGTTCTTCTCTCCGGTAAATCTTCGTTTCTTGTTTTTTGCCTTCGAATACGACCGGGGCTTTGGGCGACGAGAGCCTGCCGAGCTTTACTCGGAGGGAACGGACGGGGGCGGCCGTCCCCACATGGCTCAGCTCTGCTACATGGTTCGTAATGGATTCCAAGGGCGGGGATTTCATTATTGCTTGCAGGCGGATGGTTACCAGCTCTAGTTCGCGGCTGGGATGAGCGTAGCCGTAGCGGCGGTGGTGTTCTTGCTGGAAATCACGGAGCAGATCTTTCGTGAGCGGAATGTTGAGCTCGTATCCCTGGCCGCGATAGCGGAGGTCTACGCTGCGGTTGTATTGCGGTCTTCCCTTCCAATTCTCGTCCGCGAAATTTCGGGCGGCAGTTTTCTGCAGGGCGGCGAATTCCTGATTCAGCTTCGCGGCGGGAATTTTTCCTGAGATCCGCCAGAGGACAGTGCGGGAATAATTTTTCACGACGTCGCTGGCGAGAATTCCCATCGCGGAGAGCGTCCCCGGAAAGGCTGGGACGATGACGTGCGGAATGCTGAGGGCTTGGGCGAGAGCGCAGGCATGCAGGCCTCCGGCGCCGCCGAAGGCGACCAGGGCGAAGTGGCGCGGGTCACGGCCGCGCTCGATGGAGACGACGCGAATGGCCTTCTCCATGGTGGCGTTGACGACGCGAATGACTCCGGCTGCGAAGGCTTCGAGAGTGAGCTTCGAGCCTTGCTTTTTCAGAAATTCAGCAGTGAGCCGACCAGTGCGATCGAGATCGAGAGTGAAATCTCCGCCGAGAAAGCGCGTGGGCTGGAGTCGTCCGAGAAGAAGATTGGCATCGGTAACGGTGGGCTGAGTGCCGCGACCGTAACAGATGGGACCGGGATCGGCTCCGGCGGATTCGGGGCCGACGCGCAGGGCTCCGGCGGCGTCGAAGCGAGCGAGAGAGCCTCCGCCGGCGCCGACGGTGTGAATGTCGAGCATTGGAACGCTGACGGGAAGGCCGGCGACTTGGGCGTCGGTGGCGAGTTGGATGGAGCCGTCGACGAGAGAAACGTCGGTGGAGGTGCCGCCCATGTCGAAGGCAATGATGCGTTCGAAGCCGCTGGCGCGGGCGGTGGCCGCGGCGCCGACCACGCCTCCGGCAGGGCCGGAGAGAACGGTGCGAACGGGTTCGCGAGCGGCGGTGGCGAGGCTGGTGATGCCTCCGGAGGATTGCATGACAAAGATGCGGGAGCCGGCTTTCGGCGTTCGGCTTCCGGCTTCCGGCACTCGGCTTGCGGCTCCCGATAGGGGGCGTGCTGCAATTTGCGGAAGCCGGACGCCGGACGCCGAAAGCCGTGGCTCTAGATTTTCCAGGTAGCGCTGCATGATTGGTTGCAGGTAGGCGTTGATTACTACTGTGGAGGTGCGTTCGTATTCGCGGAATTCGGGAAGGATTTGGTGAGAGATGGAGAGCGGAAGGTTTAGACTCTCGAGCGCGTCGGAAACTGCGATTTCATTTTTTGGATTCGCGAATGAGAAGAGTAGCGAGATGGCGATGGATTGCGGCTTTGCGGCGGCAATCTGTGCGGTGAGCGTGCGCAGTTCTTCTGGCGTGGGTGAGGTCAGGATTGCTCCGTCGCTGGCGGTGCGTTCGTTGATGCCGAAGCGGAGATCTTTTGGCACCAGCGGCTCGATACGATCGAAGAAGAAGTCGTAGAGCTTGGGGCGGGACTGGCGTCCGATCTCGATGGCGTCTTCGAATCCGGCGGTCGTGACGAGGGCGGTGCGTGCGCCTTTGCGTTCGAGCAAGGTGTTGGTGCCGACGGTAGTGCCGTGGAGGAGGATGAATTCGCCTTCGTGCGCGATTTTATTCAGGGCTTCGACGATGGCTTGCGAGGGATCTCCGGGGGTGGAGAAAACTTTCAGCATTTTCAGGCGATGGGTTTTCGGATCGATCCAGACGCAGTCGGTGAAGGTGCCGCCGGTGTCGATGGCTATACGGAGGGTTTGGGGGCGGCTGGGCATGGGTATGGGCGCGGAGGTAGGTTAACATTTTCGCGGGGGATGCCTTGTCTCGGGAAGTCCGTGTCTCGGGGAATCCATGTCTCGCAAAGGAAGCGAGACGTGGGGCACCCATGGGGTGCTGATTCGCATCAAGAACCTTGGCTTGGGCGCTTTTATGCCTTTGTGGTGAAGGCCAGGGTTAGCAGCGTTTTTTGTTCTACTTCGTGCGCCTTAGCGCTTCCTGTGGAGGGGCTGGCGCTGGAGCTGCGTTTTACGCTTAGCACGGGGCGGTTGCCGGCGATTCGTTTCAGGCGCGGGAGCATGTTGAATAATGCGCCCATGTTGGCGGGCTCTTCCTGTACCCAGACTACGTCGGCGTTTTTCCCGTGGCGGTCGAATTCGGCGGCTAACTCCTGCTCGGGAAATGGATAGAGCTGCTCCAGGAAAATAATCGCGGTGGTGGTGTCTTTGCGTTTCTTGCGTTCGGCCTGAAGTTCGTGGCCGATTTTTCCGGTACACACGAGGAGGCGGTCGGCTTCTCCGACTTGCAGGTCGGGGATGACGTTCAGGAAATTCTTGTGGGTGAAATCCTCGATGGGCGAACTGGCGTCGGCATGGCGGAGCATGCTCTTGGGAGTGAAGACAATCAGCGGCTTGCGCCAATGGCGAAGAGCCTGACGGCGCAGCAGATGAAAATATTGCGCGGCATTGCTGGGCTGCGCGATCTGAATATTGTGCTTGGCGGCGAGTTGGATGAAGCGCTCGATGCGGGCGCTGGAATGTTCCGGGCCCTGACCTTCGTAGCCGTGAGGGAGCAGCATGACGAGTCCGGAGAGCAGGTTCCACTTGGCTTCTCCGGCGCTGATGAACTGGTCGATGATGGCTTGGGCCACGTTGACGAAGTCGCCGAATTGAGCTTCCCAGAGGACGAGCGATTCGGGATAGTCGCGGCTGTAGCCGTATTCGAAGCCGAGAACTCCGGCTTCGGAAAGAGTGGAGTTGTAAATTTCGCAGCGGGCCTGGCCGGGTGCGATGTTCTCGAGGGGGACGTATTCGTCCTCGTTCTCGATGTCGGTAAGAACGGAGTGGCGCTGATTGAAGGTGCCGCGGCGGGAATCCTGTCCGCTGAAGCGAACGTGAGTGCCTGCTTTTACAAGGCTGGCGAAGGCGAGGGCCTCGGCCATGCCATAGTCCACCGGGCGCTTACCCGTGCCCATTTCCGCACGCTGTTCGAGCAGCTTTTTTACTTTCGGATGAATATGGAAGCCCGTGGTGTATGTGGTCAGGCGCAGCGTGAGTTCCGATAGCTCATCCGGTGAGAGTCCGGTTTCGACTTCGAATTCGGGCTTGTAGAGGCCGCCGTAATAAGTGTTCCAATACTGCGGCAGGTCGCGCATCAGAGGCTTTTGCTTGATTGTTCCCGCTTGTTTTTGAGCGGCTTCAAATTCGGCGCGAATTGCAGCAGCCTGCTCTTGCGCCCCGGTTGCGCCGGTGTCGTCGGCATAGATTTCCCAGAGCGGCGGATGCTCTTTGATCTTCTTATAAAGAAGAGGCTGGGTGATGATGGGATCGTCGACCTCGCTATGACCGTGACGGCGGTAGCGTCTTGCTGGAAGGTCTGCCGATAGTCGACGGCGAGCTGGACCGCCCAGATCACCGCTTCGGGATCTTCGCCGTTGACGTGGAAGATCGGGATAGATTGGCGCCGCGCGATGCAGGCCGCAAAGCGAGTGGAGTGCTCTTCGGTGTAGCTGGTGGTGAAGCCGAGAAGATTATTGACGATGACGTGAATGGTGCCACCGACGGTATAGCCGGGAAGGTCGGCGTAATTCATGGTTTCGGCGAGGATGCCTTGTCCGGCGAAAGCGGCATCGCCATGGACCAGGAGGGGAAGATATTTATCGCGTGCGCGTTCGGCAGTGCGGTCCTGCTTGGCGCGAGTGCGGCCGACGGTGACGGGATCGACGGCCTCGAGGTGGCTGGGGTTGGAGACGAGATGGATGTGAACTTTGCCGCCACTTCTTGTTGTGTATTCGCCGGTGGCGCCCATGTGATATTTCACGTCGCCGGAGCCGAGAACACTGCGGGGGTCGACGTCTTCGAATCCGGCAAAGATTTCCTGAGTCGGCCGCCTGGCTACATGGGCCATGACGTTGAGGCGCCCCCGGTGGCTCATTCCCATCACGAGTTCGATCGCGCCGAG
>QIAK01000573.1:0-1429 GCA_003225515.1 Acidobacteriota bacterium
CCCGCTCCGAAAATCGCCCTGCCGTAGCCCAAATTATTGTGCCTGGCGAAGACCGCTTCACCCCTTTCGCGATCACCGTTCGAGTAGGTCAGCCGGTGGTTTGGATCAACAATGACGCCGACGACCATACCGTGGTGAGCGACGACGCGTTCAACACGGCGGGGCATCGCGGAGTGAATGTGACCCTGAAGGCAAACGGAGGCAAGGTTATGCTGTTCTTCAAGCACCCGGGTGTCTTCCCGTTCTATTGCCGTTTCCATGCCATGCTCGATGCCTACACTCAACCCAAGGCTCCGGGGCCGGACGGAGGCATCCAGGATCCAAACGGGAACTACGGAACTCCGATGAACGGAGTCATTACAGTTCTCGGGGATGATTAAAGTTCAGATTCTCGTTGTTTGCTCGACATTTACCGCCCACATTTGCTGGGCGGCTTTTTTTGTGCGCCGTGTTTGTGAATATTGGTGAATCTCTCTTACGAAAAACCGACGCCGGTCGCCGAGGGGGACCTGGAACCGCACCGAAAACTTTCGACCCCGGGTCTTTTCTCGGTTGACATCCAGAAGCATGGGGATAAGATGTGCAGCGCAGCTCGCGGCATTCGCCAGCTCATTCCAAGGAAACATGCGGTAAATGTCTCAAGCCACATGGAGCGGCTCCACGACGAGTCTTTGCCTGGGCGATGCTGCTACTTGATGATTGGAGGAAGTAAAATGGTACTGAAGCGCGCGCTCAGCAGCTTGTTTGTTTTGACGCTTGCCTCCGGGGTGCTCTTTGCCCAAAACTCCCGCTTGAAAATAGCCCACACTGTGCATCATGGAGCAATCACGCAGACGCAAAAGACTCCTGGTAACCTGCAAATTATTTTCAACAACATGGGCCCGAACAGCTCCAATGCTTACAACGACACGACCGGCTATTACATTCTCGGACCCAACAACTCGGTAGGACTTTCCGAGCAATGGATCGGTGTGCCGTTCACTCCCAGATCGAATGCTCACGTCTCACTGTTGCTGGTTGCAGTTGGTTGGATCTCCGGCACGAACCTCGTCAACGTCGGCCTTTATAGCGACTCCGGCGGAACCGTAGGAACTCTGCTGGCGGGCGGCCAATCGTCTGCCATCCCGACGTTCGGAAGCTGCTGCCAAGTGGTCAGCATCAATATTCCTCCAACGGCGGTCAGCTTCGGAACTCAATACTGGATCGTAGCCAGCTCGGATGACACGAATGCGCCGGACTTCACTGGCGTCTTCGAATCCTCGAACCTGGAAACCATTGCTGGCGATGTAGGCTCGACCGGCTGGTTCTCATTTACCACCAACACTCCCGCCGCAGCCGCAAAGGGAACGGTCCCATAGCTGACTTAAGTCTTCAAAATGTAGGCCGCGGAAGGATCCGCGGCCTTTTTCGTTTGTGGAGTCCGTTGTTC
>QIAK01000573.1:1519-3941 GCA_003225515.1 Acidobacteriota bacterium
TTCAATCCCCGCTGGGTGCCGGCGGTATGGGCGAGGTGTATCGAGCCCGAGACAGCCGGCTGGACCGCATCGTTGCCATCAAAGTGCTGCCCTCGTCATTCGCGGCCGATGCAGATCGCCTGCAGCGCTTCGAGCGGGAAGCGCGTTCCGTAGCCGCTCTCAATCATCCCAACATTCTGGCGGTGCATGACATCGGGACCCACGATGGAATTCCGTACATGGTCTGCGAGTTGCTGGAAGGCGAGACGCTGCGGGAGCGCCTTCAGGGCGGAGTGATATCGCAACGGAAAGCCGTTGAAATCGCGGTGCAGATTGCCCATGGATTGGCTGCAGCCTACGACAAGGGAATCATCCATCGCGATCTGAAACCGGAGAACAGCTTCCTCACGAAAGACGGACGGGTAAAGATTCTGGATTTCGGTTTAGCCAAGGTGGCGCGAACCGGGTCGGAGATCGACCACAGTGTCATGACTCTGACTTCAGCGGACATCTCTCTGACTGAAGCGGGGCAGGTTCTGGGAACCGCGGGCTACATGTCTCCGGAGCAGGTGCGCGGTGTAGAGATCGATCACCGATCGGATATCTTCGTGTTCGGGGCAATCCTGTTCGAGATGCTGAGCGGGCAACGGGCCTTCCGGCGGGACACGGCTGCCGAGACGATGACGGCGATATTGAAAGAAGACCTGCCGGAGTTAACGGAGATCAATCGCAGCATCTCTCCGGCACTGGACCGTATCGTGCGGCATTGCCTGGAAAAAAGGCCGGAACAGCGTTTTCAGTCGGCTCGCGATCTGGGGTTTGATCTGGAGGCGTTGTCCCCAAATTCGAGTTCTACGGTGGGGAAGATCGCGCAGCCTACGGCGGTACAGCGAGCGCGCCGTTTTCAGCCAGCCATCCTGGTGCTGCTAGTGGCGGTGGCCGCGGGCTTGGGATATCTCCTCGGCCACAAGGGCAAGGCAGCTTCGGATGTGACGTACCACCAGCTGACCTTCCGCAAGGGGACGGTTTTGAACGCGCGGTTTGCGCCGGATAACCGCACTGTAATTTACAGCGCCGCGTGGGCTGGATTTGCTCCGGAGTTGTTTTCTACGCGCGTGGACAGCATTGAATCGCGACCCCTGGGATTGAGTCAGGTGGATCTGCTCGGCATCTCTTCCCAGGGCGAAATTGCGGTGTCTTTAAAGCCAACCGCCAATCCAGGATTCTTCGGCATGCATGGCACGCTTGGTCGCACGCCGCTCACCGGCGGGACCTCGCCGCGCGAGATTCTGGAGAACGTAGAGTGGTCGGACTGGTCTCCGGATGGATCAAAACTGATGGTGGTGCGGACCGTGGAAAACGACGAACGCATCGAGTACCCCGAGGGGAAAGTAGTCTACAAAGTGGCATCGCCTAACTGGATCAGCAATCCGCGAATCTCGCGCGATGGCAAGCACATCGCATTTTGCCTGCATCCTCTACGAGGCGATGATCGTGGCTCGGTCACCGTTGTTGACACCGATAATGGCAATGCAAAATCGTTCAAAACTTTTGCCAGCCTCTACGGGCTGGCCTGGTCGCCCAGGAATGATGAAATCTGGTTTACTGCCGATCCTGCGGACACCACCATTGCGCGCCGTCTGATGGCGGTGAACATGTCGGGAGAGCTTCGTTTGCTGGCGGCGGCGCCGGGAGATTTGACGCTGCAGGATGTTGCCCCCGATGGAACGGCGATCATCGGGATCGACGATCGCGAGCGGAAGATATTCTTCTCCCGCTCTGCGCCCTCTAATTCTCCGGGCAGCGAGGACCGGGAGTTGACTTGGCTCGACCGTGCCGTACTGCGATCCCTGTCGCCCGACGGCGGACAAGTGCTATTTGATGAAGCCGGAAAGGGAGGAGGGTCGCTGGGCACAATATTCCTGAGAAAAACCGACGGGACGGCTGCAGTGCGGCTGAGTGAAGGCTATTCCGCCGCTCTCTCGCCTGACCAGAAATGGGTGCTGGCGTTCACCCCGACCAACCCACCGCGGTACTCGCTTATTCCCACGGGTCCTGGCGAAGTTACCGAGTTGAAGGTAGCGGGAGTCGAGAACATTGCTCTCCAGGGATTCGCCGCCGACAGTCGCCGGGTTGTGTTTATGGCCAACGAACCCGGGCATCAAGTACGCGTCTATTTGTTCGATCCAGCTTCGAGCAAACTGCAACCGCTCACGCCGGAAGGTGTCCGCGGAATTGTCTCTCCGGACGGACGTTTCCTTCTCACACGGCGCGCCAATGGTACTGCCGAAATCTCGCCGCTCGAAAGCGGATCGCCGGCCCGCGAGATCAAAGGATTGCAGAATAAAGACAATCTAATCCAGGTTACAGCCGATGGAACGGCGATTTACGTTGCGAATTACAACGGAATGTCTGCTTCCATTTATCTCGTCCGTTTGGAAAA
>QIAK01000024.1:0-8001 GCA_003225515.1 Acidobacteriota bacterium
AAATCCCTCCAAAGTTTGCGCAACCCCAGGGACTGGCGCTGACCGGATATCAATTGTTGGGTCTGCAAAAAGGAATTCAGACCGACAAGAATAATTTTCAGCCACGCCTCGGCGTCGCATGGGATCCCAAAGGTGACAAGAAAACCGTCGTGCGCGCCTCTTATGGGATGTTCTACGATCATCCCCTGCTCGGCCTCTACTTTCTGGGCGATGCTTCTGATGGCTCGAGCAGCGGTCAACTTGCGTTCGCGGGTGGAAGTCCGTGCAGCACGAGTGTACCTGCGGGAGCAGGCAGTCTGAATGCTTCCAATATTTTTCAGGGCATCCTGAACACCTCTTTGTGCCTGCCCACGGTGCCTGGCTATATAGCCGGAGATCAGCGATTTAATCCGGCTCCGTTCACGCCATCGTCCGCCACTTCCGCGAATCCCGCTTTGTTCATCAATCAGAACTATCTGAATCCGGCGACTTTCTTTCCGTTAGCTTTTCAGCCCTTCGGATATCCCCAGTCAAAGAATTTCGTCTATGCATACGCGCAACAGGGGAACCTGAGCCTGGAACGCGACCTCGGCAGCGGCTTCGCACTGAGCCTGGCCTACAACTTTAATGGCGGACGCCATCTCAACCGCCCGATCAATGCCAACACCATTCGTGGAGACCTGATGGTCGCCAACTTGAACGCGTCGATTGCAGCGGGTGAGCCTGTGGGCAGCCCATTCACAGTAGGAACGGGCGCCGCTCCTTGCGGATCGGGTGCGCTCGGCCCATGGGTCAATGCCGCCCTGATGAATTTCTTCCGTCCAGGCGGCTTGAATCCGGCGATCGCAGAGGCGCTGATCGGCGGCGGAGGCGGAGCCTGCGTCGCTCTCGCCGAATCCATCGAGAGCAGCCTGACCACCCAGGGATTCAATGCGGCGTGTGATCCTTTCACATCGCTGGCGAATTGCGTCCCCTTCGGCGACATGGATGCCAACTATTCGAACGGCAGTTCGATCTACCATGGCTTCAGCGCCAATCTCCGCAAGCGCTTTTCAAACCATTACGAGTTTTTGGGTTCCTATACGTGGTCGCATTCGATTGATGACTCCACCGATCTGCAGGCCACGCTGACGCCGCAGGATAGTTATTTCCCAAGCCTTGACCGGTCCACTTCTCTTTTCGATCAACGTCATCGCTTCGTGTTCAGTGGCGTTTACCAGACTGGAAAACTCGGCGGCGGCGGATTGGCGAGCAAGATTTTCAGCGATTGGACTTTCGCTCCCCTGCTCGACATCGCCTCAGGACGTCCCTTCAACATTCTCACGGCAAATGGCGATAACCTGCAGCTATCGTCTCTCACAGGGCGGCCCAACACCACGGTGGATGCGGCCTGCGGTACGGTTTACAACTCCAAGTATTCGCCTACGGGAAAGTTGCAGGAGCCATGCATTAACGGCTTCATCGCAACCGGCGCTACGCCAACTCTGCGGCAACTCGACGGCAACCTCGGCCGCAACGCGGGACTCACGCGCCATGAGTCCTGCCAGAACAGTCCAAATGGTTTGTTCGAGAATGAATCACTAGGATTACCGATGCCCTGAACCATGTCGCCGGGAATGCCCAGTCCATACACCTGTGGGGAAGTAAATCCTGGAAAATCGGGGCACAGAGTGCCGGGCAGGCCGTTCGCAACACAAAGATTGCTGAAGCCCAGCGTGGCTGCATCGAGCGGGCCGAAGTCGAAGACGCCGCCGTAATTGACCGTGAATACGGCTTTCAGCGGAACATAGTTGAAGTCCGCGCCAAACTTGGTGTTGTGATGGCCAATCGACCAGGAGACATTATCGGTGAACTGGTAGCGCTGTTCCGTGCGTTGGATGTACGAGTAAGGCTCTCGTCCGAAGTACGCGTACCCCGGAATATTCACGGCGATGTCGGAGCCTCCAGGAATGGCCGTGTTGTAGAAGTAGGAAAGGCCGCGCCGTGCGTATTGGAAACGGAACTCATTTACTTTGTTGCTGCCAATGGTCCATGTGTCCTGAACATTTCCAGAGATGTCGCGGAAGGTCTGTTGTGAGGTGCGGGAGTACGCGTTCTGTCCGAAGGGTTGATCTTGTCCGCCCACTTCGATTCCAGTAATCGTCGAGGGGCTGACATTGAGTCGGAACATCATATGGTTGTTGCTGCTGACGTTCTCGTCGAGGCGGAGCGAATAGACGCTCGTCCCTTCAAAGATCGGAAAGTTGCCTCGCTGCGAGTTCAAGCTCTGAAACGAACCCGGCAAAGAATTGCAGAGCAGATTCAACGTGGCGAACGTACACGAAGTCGGAAATTGAGTGAGAGGGTTGGAGCCGTTCGGCGGTGTCGGAATAACCCCAAAGGCAGCGAGGGTCGCGAAAGATGCTGGGTAAGTGCCATTCAGCGCCGTCCCTGATGATCCGCCCACAAATGTGGCATACGCAGCTGCCTCTTGGCCGTAGCCGTCAGCCAGCGCGGTGTTGATTCCGGCCAGGGTTGCTTCGGCGACAGGCAGGTTTTGAAAGAACGTCTGCTGATCGGAAGTCGCGTTTACACCCTGTTGAATCGTGCCCGCAGGGAGATTGAATCCGTTGGATAGATCGACATTATCCAGTAGTCCGAAGTTATCCTGGCCGATGCTGGAGAAGCCGGTTTCGTGACGTCGCGTGATTTCGTACGCAAAATAGTAATAAGTTTTGTCCTTCTTGATCGGTCCACCGAACGCGACTCCCGCTTGTACTCGCGTGTAGGCTGGATTGGAAACTGTGCTGAAGGGATTCACTGCCTGAAAACTCCGGTTGCGTAAAAATCCAAAGACGTCGCCGTGAAATGCGTTGGATCCCGAGCGGGTGATGATGTTGACGACTCCGCCGGCGGCGCGGCCATACTCTGCCGCGTAATTGTTGGTGATGATTTGGAATTCCTGCACGGCCTCCTGCGAGACTGTCGAGCGCACGCCGTTCACTGAGTTATCGGTCGCGTCTGCGCCGTCTACGTTCACCAGGTTCGAGCGCGCGCGCTGGCCGCTCATGTTTAAACCAGAGGTCGGCGCCGCACCGGTGTTGGGCGCATTATCGCGCACCACCTGCGAATCGGTCAGGGTGAAATTAATGTAGTTGCGCCCATTAATAGGAAGATTGTCAATGCGGCGCTGGCCGATCGTGTCCGTGGTCGAACTGCGCGAGGTCTCCATCAGTTCCGTTTGCGCACTGACTTCGACCACTTCCTTTCCGGTCGCAACCGATAGCATGACCGGCAGATCAACCAGTCCGCCAACCGTGATCACCACCCCAGTGCTCAACATGCCGTTAAAACCGGCGGCATCGATCGTAACCGTGTAAGTGCCCGGCGGCAGAAGCTGAGCGCTGTAGCCGCCCTCGCCATCGCTGTTGGCGGTGCGCTCCAGACCCTTCTCCGCCTCTCGTGCGGTTACGCTCGCATTCGCGACCAGTTTGCCTGAAGGATCTTTTACCGTGACGTGCAGATCGCCCGTAGCTGCGCCGCCTTGACCAAGAGAAACAGCAGAAAGCAGCAGGACGAGGAAACACACAAAACCAGCCTTGTTGATTCGGATCATAAGGTTCTCCCTTGGACTCGCAAGCGCGAGCAGGCGGATGGAACGCTTCCACGGCAGATTGCCGATGTAGTCACAGAAGAATTTGAACGGTTTGACGCCCGCTGGTTTTATAACAGAACGGCATCCGAATACAAGTAGGGAATCAGGAGCAACTGTCCCGCTCAAATCCTTACTGGCGAGCCAAAGCTGGCGAAACAGCGGTCGGATGTTATTGCTGCCCGATTGTGATCAGGATCACCAATTAACTGCGATACGCACCGGGGTTGCAGGATTTTGCAGCCTGCCCAGCAGCATGGCAGAGCCACTCAACTGCTCGTAAGAGTGCAGGATGGGCGCGGCAGCCAATCCGCGGTTTGGCCAAAGCAGCGCAAGCTGGATTCTGAAGAGCGCAAAAGCCGCATTGCGGCGCAGCAGGAGAGCATTATCCAAGAGCCGGCGCGCAGCTTCAGCAGTTTCGGCATTTCCTGCCGCCAGAGCGTTCTGTCCTATCAGCACTAGGACCGCGGCGTTCCTTCCGGCTATCCGAATGTAAGCTGCCGTGGCGCGCAGTCGCAGTCGCTGCACCCGGCGAAACTCCGAAGTGGAAAGGCGCCGACGCAAATAATCGTCCTCGGCCGAATCGACCAGATTGCGGAATGCTTCGACATCAATAGCCTGAATCCTTGTGGCGAGGCTAGCCGGCTCGGAGATTCGCAGGCCGCGCGAGATCGAGATGCTCAAGATGAGAAGCAGCGCCAGCGCCGCCGCGATTACAAGAATGATTGCAAGAGTCATGGATGTACCAGACGCTCCAGTTCCCGGTTCCAGATGTCGAGATTGTTCTCAGGCAATGCAACTGCAAGGTTGACGGTAGTTTTCGCCGGAACCAGCAGATAGTAAGACCAGATTAGAACGCAAATATGGTAGGTCGCCATATTCACCAAATCGAGAATGCCTCGTTTTGCTGTAGGCAGCCCGCCGTTTGCCAGAATGGCCCAGGTTGCCAGGTGCACGCAGGCAGAAATACCTAACCCCAATGCAATACCAAAAACCGGCCGGCTCGGTGTAAGTCGGAAGTATGCTGAAAAACCGAAGATAAAGACCAGCAGCCCGGACGCCACCAGGTAGATCGTTTGCTCAAGCAGGTGCGCGCCGGTGACGATACCAAACATGGTGTCTTTTTTGGCGAAGCCCGCAGCTACAGCGGCGGCGAGAACCAGGAAAATTCCGAGCCCTCGAATCAAGAATTTCCCCAGCTGCGCAAGAGAAGGATACGGGTCAAATACGAGAGCGAATATCTCTCCAATGAGTGCGAACTTGAGCAAGCCTTCGAACATCAATCCCGACCAGAAGATGATCCACCAGGTTCGCGGCGTTACTGAAGGACTGATATCGGATGCATAAAGAACGAGTTGCTCAATTGCCGCAAGGATTGCGAACGCAAAGAAAATTGGATACTGCTTGTGGCGGCCTCGGCTCCACAACAGGAAAGCCAGGCTGATTAGGAGGATATTGGGTGCGACCCAAAGGTAATGCCAAAGAAGTGAATGCGCCTGCAGCATAGCCGTAGAAGGGCACTATACCGCGACCCGCTGCAGGCGGCAACGTCGTTCTCGTTCTTGTTCCGTTTTCGTAAGAATGCAATCCTGAGTGTTACGGCTTGCACAAAACTTTGCCACAATCAGTACCACCTGCCCCGCCGTCGGCACGTACTGCGGTTGGTATGACGAGGCTATTCAGCAGGAGGACAGCGGTTCCGAGCACGAGTAACAGACGTTTCATAATTGGTTTCTCCTTGTGACTGCAAGTTGGACCGTGATAGTTTCATGGGCGCGATGCCAGCGGCAATAAGTTCGCAAATCTTTTAGCGTTCGGAATTCGTAACAAAATGACCCTGAAATCAGCGCTGCAGGATGTGAAAGAAACCACTCTGGCGGCCGTCTCCGGCCTGCTGGGAAAGTTGGTCTATCTGGCATCGCTGCGCCGCTCACAAGGGCACTATGAGCACTGGGGAATGGAGCTTGTCCACGGGCAGGAGTCTTCCGAACGGGCCTTGAAGACAGCCCACGCTGAGATCGTGGCGGGAGTTTTACGCAGTCCCCTGGCCGACCTGGTCGAGGACTTGAACGAATCAAGCCGCGGCGGCGGGATCGCTCCAGAGGCCTATGTCAAGGGAATGCGGGAGCGCTTCCAGGATTTACTGCCTGGCGAGCGCCAGGATTCTCCCGCTGCCGCTCACCTTAATTCAGTGCTGCTGGCCCTTTCGAGCCTGCAGCAGCATCGAGAGCGTGCCACTCGGTCAATTTCATAGCGACTCCCACGACCTGACCAAGCACCTCTGCTTCCTGAGGGTGGCGCAGGATTCGAACCGGAGCGGGAGACAGCGGATGCGATTGCAGAATAATTTCTTCACGGCGCATGCTACACCAGCAGCAAGTGTGGCCTTCGCGGGTTTCCACAAAATAAATCGGCCGCTCGTATTCCGAGCGCCACGATCCTTCCACAACTTTATTTCTGGATTCGTCAACCTGTATGAAACTACCCGGAGGCAGAATCGGATACATCGTGAAATCCTGAGTGCCCACATAGCCGTAAGTAAAATCGCTGTTGGCGAATTGCGCGAGGTAGGCGAGAGGGACCAAGCCCCATTGTTCGACCATCCGGCCCAGGTTGGTGGTGCGGCGTTCGTCAAAACCGGGATCCATACGCACCGGAACCTGTACCGACGACAATCCAGCCAGAGCATCCGACACGTGCGATTTCGGAGGAGAAACCAGGCCCAGATCGGAGGCTATTTGGTTCAAGTCAACGCCGTACCACGCCATCAGTTCGCGAATGTCGCGCCGGTAAATTACGGCGAGTGTGTAGAGCCGAAAAATGCTCGGCAGAATTCCTTTGGTCTCGATGTCAGACAGCCGGCTGGGAGGAATGGAAAATTCTTCATTGCGATATTTGTCGGCCACGCGTGCGCTCGAGTTCTCCACGTCACGCATGGTAAGACCGAGTTTTTCGCGCAGGGTACGAAGGCTTTTTCCCGCCGGTAGCATTGGACACGCCCCCAAACAAAGTGCAGGAATCATACCAAAGGCAAGAGAACTTGTGCCGCTCGACTTGTGCAAAAAGTAAACCCCTCGACTCTTGTTACAAAATCCGAACACACATCGAGCCTTGTCTGGCGCGCAAAGTAGTTAGCCCTGTGCGTCCGCCGACCCAGACGGCGCGTCACTCCGGCCATTGTGGATTTCCCAGCCTTGTTCGGAATTTGTAACAGACCTCTGGAAGTCTGAAGGTTTTGCCCGCCGCTTGCCCACATACAAGAACGAAGTCCCTTCCACAAGTGCAGAATCCCTATTCAAAACTGAGGATGACATTTGTCACGCTCATCCCGTGATGGATGCCACTGGTGCGGAGTTTCAGCGTTCGAGATGATGCAATCACAACGGAAGCCTGAATCGTTCCGTTTGAGCGAAACGCGCCGGGAGGACCGAAGATGATCGCAACCTTGGAGCAACCTCAGCCGATAGAAACCGAGATCTCAACTCAGATTGTCGCGAGTCTGGAGGGCGTGAACAAGAATTACGGCAGCGTCCGGGCGCTTCGAGGAGTCGATTTTCGGGTGCGTGCCGGCGAAGTCGTCGCTCTGCTTGGGCCGAACGGCGCGGGTAAGACAACGGCCGTCAAACTGCTCCTCGGATTGATGCAGCCTGATTCAGGAAGAGTTCGCGTATTGGGCGGCGACCCCACGAATCCTGAAAACCGGATGAGAACGGGTGCGATGTTGCAAGTAGGACGTGTTCCTGAAACGCTGCGCGTCCGCGAACACATTGACCTGTTTTCAACTTATTACCCGAAGCCGCTGCCGCTTGTAGAAATCATGGCTGCTGCCGGCCTCGAGAAACTAGGGGAGCGAAAATTCGGCGATCTTTCAGGCGGCCAGAGACAGCGCGTGCTGTTTGCCCTGGCTATTTGCGGCGACCCGGATTTACTTTTTCTCGACGAGCCCACCGTCGGCCTCGATGTGGAAGCGCGGCGCATGTTGTGGGATGAAATCCGCCGCATGGTTGAGCGCGGCAAAACGGTGTTGCTGACAACTCACTATCTGCAGGAGGCTGACGCACTTGCCGACCGCATCGCCGTTATTCATGAAGGTGAAATTATCGCGCACGGTACGCCAGCGGAAATCAAAGCGAAAACTTCCGGCAAGCGCATTCGTTGTATCACCAGCCTCGGCATAAGTTCTCTGCGCGAAATTTCAGGCGTCACCGCGGTGAAACAGGATCGCGACGCGGTTGAAATTCACGGCGTGGAGGCCGAGCCCATCGTCCGCGAGCTCCTGGCGCGGGACGCCACTCTTTCAGGGCTCGAGGTCAGCAGCGCAGGATTGGAAGAAGCATTTCTGGCTCTCACGCACGAGGGCGCACAAAACGGAACTCAATCAAAGTGAACGA
>QIAK01000024.1:8013-11534 GCA_003225515.1 Acidobacteriota bacterium
AGGAGATGCATATGAGCACGGCAACAATAGCATTGGGAAATCAGCGTATCGAGCGCTCGCCGGGTCACATAGCGGCCATTTATCTGAAGGAAATGAAATATGAATTCCTGAAGAACCTGCGACTGCGAATGTACACGGCGTCTGTGCTCAGCTTCCCCATCATGTTTTATGTGTTGTTTGGGCTGGTGCTGAATGCGCATCAGACAATCGGGGGAACCGGAGTCCCGATGTATCTGATCGCGACCTATGGCACCTTCGGCGTGATGGGAGCCTCGCTCTTTGGAACGGCGGCGGGCCTGGCCTCCGATCGTGGCTTGGGATGGCTTCAAGTGAAGCGAGCAAGCCCTATGCCGCCGTTTGCGTACTTCGTCGCCAAAGTTGTCACGAGTATGATTTTCAGCACGATCATTGTGCTCGCGCTGTTCGCTTTGGGAATCGCGCTCGGCGGAGTCCGAATGCCGGTTGTCGATTTCGTGCGCTTACTAGGAACCTTGGCGGCCGGCTCGCTGCCTTTCTCCGCGATGGGATTGGCCGTGGGATATTTCACGGGTCCCAACTCGGCGCCCGCGACCATCAATCTTATTTATCTTCCCATGTCGTTCTGCAGCGGATTGTGGGTTCCATTTATGTTCCTGCCGAAGATTGTGCAGAAGATCGCGCTCGCGCTGCCGCCCTATCATCTCTCGCAACTGGCGCTGGGAATAGTTGGCGCAGGAAATCACGAGTCGTCCACCACACATTGGGAAGTTCTAGCCGCATTTACCATGATTTGCCTGGGTGTCGCGCGCATCGGCTTTCAGCGCGATCAGGAGAAGATGTATGGATAGTTGCCGATCGAAAGTGACGGTTGTCCGCCAAAATAAAGGTCAAGCCATGATTCCTGAGAACATAATTTCGAGAGGATTTTAGGATGAGCGCGAATTCAAAAAAATCGATGGCTTTCACCTTCGTTCTAGTCGTGCTCGGAACAGCGGCCCTGGTCGGCGGATCGAAATGGCTGACGATTCTGATTCCCGCGGCAGCGTTCGTGTGGTTCGCGGCGAGGCCTACACTTAGAACTGGCCGGAATTGATCTGACGGGTGAAAATAAAAGAATGCCACTGATCAGCTTTGAGCGGTTGGACGAATCGGCTGGTCCCTTGAAACTGAAGCCATGGAGAAGGATATTCAGGGACAAGGACCACGGCTGGAGTCCTCTACTCTTTGTGGTCTACCTCGGGTTCTTTTTTGTGGATCCCGTGATGAACCATGCCAGCCTGAAGCTATGGCTGCTCGATATCCTCGCCGTCCTGGTATTTCTCGCTCTCTACTTTGGACTGTTCGTTCTAGAGAACCCCCGCGCGCTCGTCCACATCGCTGGCATGATGCTGCTCGGAATTCTGTATCTGCCCATCAATGGAGGAGCGTGCACGTTCTTTATCTTCGCCGCGGCGATGGTGCCGTTCTGTGTTAGCAGTCAAACCGCCGCCATCCTTGGCCTGGTCACGATCGGAAGTATCGGCGCGGTTGAAGGATTGTTGTTGCGCATCCCGCGATGGGGGCTCTTCTACACTTCCCTTTTCCCGATGATCATCGGCGCGGGGAATAGTTTTTTCGCCGAGCGCAACCGTATGCACAGTAAGCTGCGCAAGGCCAATGAAGAGATCGAAACGCTGGCTAAGATGGCCGAGCGTGAACGCATCGCGCGGGACCTGCATGACGTCCTCGGGCACACCCTCTCGGTAATAACTCTGAAGTCGGAGCTCGCCGGGAAGTTGATCGATGGCGATCCGCAACGCGCGAGCAAGGAAATTCGAGAAGTGGAGGAGATTTCGCGGCAGGCGCTTTCTGATGTGCGCGATGCCATCCGCGGATATCGTTCTCGCGGGCTGGTGGCCGAATTTGCAGCGGCGAAATCGACTCTTGAAACTGCGGGGCTGACTGTGCAGTGCGATGCCGCGACCACGGTGAAGCTTCCTGCCGTGCAGGAAAGCGTTCTCTCTCTCGCTCTGCGCGAAGCCGTCACGAACGTTGTGCGCCACGCCCAGGCCCACACCTGCCGCATGCGCCTCGAGCAGCAGAATGGTTCGTGCCGCTTGCAGATCCAGGATGACGGCTGTGGAGCATCCAACGGCGAAGGCAACGGCTTGCGCGGGATGCGCGAACGGGTAGAGATGCTGGGCGGCTCGCTCGATCGGAACACAGATGCGGGGACGACCCTGACCATCACTCTGCCCTTGAAAGATATTGCGACGCAGTACGAAGGCCACGAGAATTGAATCCTTCCAGCAAAGAGGGCCGCAAGACCATCCGCGTAGTTCTTGCCGAAGATCAAGGGATGGTGCTCGGCGCGCTTGCCGCGCTGCTCGAAATGGAAGGCGACATTTCGGTGATAGGCCAGGCCCGCAACGGCAAAGAAGCGCTCGAAGCTGTGCTCGCGCACAAGCCCGACGTTTTCATCACCGACATTGAAATGCCGCACATGAGCGGACTCGATGTTGCCGTCGAATTGAAGCGGCGCCGAACCGGAACCCGGGTCGTCATTGTTACTACGTTTGCGCGTGCCGGATACTTGCGCCGCGCACTCGACGCGGGAGCCTCAGGCTACCTGCTGAAAGATATGCGAGCGGAAGAGCTCGCGGACGCGGTGCGCCGCGGTCATCAGGGACTGCGAGTCATTCATCCCGAACTCGCGACCGAGGCCTGGGGCGAGATGGACCCGCTCACCGACCGCGAACGCCAGGTGCTGCGCCTTGCCGGCGAAGGGATGGCCAGCAGCGACATCGCCGGCGAGCTGGGCCTCTCCGACGGCACGGTACGAAATTATCTTTCCGAAGCCATCAGCAAGTTAGGCGCGAGCAACCGCGTTGAAGCTGCCAGAATCGCGAGAACCAAGGGCTGGCTATAACGGAACGGTGGTACCAAGAGGCCAAACCCGGAGACCCGGTGATTGTGGAAACACATAGCGGTTCGCTCGGGATTCCACTGCTGGCATCGGTCCACCAGCCAGACTGACCGTCAGGCCCTCAAAGGCCAGTTCGCTCTACTCCTGCCTCCTCCCCCTTCACGGTCTTGTACGCCCAGGCCATACGCGGAGTGTTGTGGGCGATGCCAATCTCGCCCTGTCGATTGAGCACGATGATTCCGCCGTGTCCGTTCAATCTTTGCATCAGGTAGTTCATCGCTTCTTGCGCGGCCCACTCAGGCAAGTTGCCGGCTTGAATGCGGTCGGCGGTCCACTTAGCCAAGACTAATTTCATGATGGGCTCGCCCCAACCTGTGGTGGAGACGGCGGCGCTCTCGTTGCTTGCGTAGCAACCGCAGCCGATCAGCGAAGAGTCACCGAGGCGGCCGGGAGCCTTGTTCAGCGTGCCACCCGTCGAGGTCGCGGCGGCGATGTTGCCATCGCGATCGAGCGCGACCGCGCCGACGGTGTCCTGCGAAGTGGCGAAAAGATCGTTGCCATGCTGCGAATCTTCTGCCTGGTAGACGCGCAAGCGCTCGACTTCGCGCGGGATGACTAGCTCTTCATTCTTGCAAAG
>QIAK01000563.1 GCA_003225515.1 Acidobacteriota bacterium
CTAAGCTTTTACTTCAAGTCTCCGATGACCCCGCCGGGACTATACCCCGAGCATGATTTGTTCATCCAGTTGATGAAGCTGAAGAATACGTTGCGCTACCTGAAAGGCGAGGAGTTGATCACGCATTTGGGGCTGGAGTATTACGACTGAGCCTAATTCGATGAACTCAGCGACGAGCGTCGAGGATTGATGGGGGATTGGATGAGTCCGCGAGTTCTTCCTCTTTCGGAAAAAGAAAAGCGTCGGCGTAATCCGTCAACGTGTGATGTTCCCCCGGTGCTGTACGCTTGAGCTTCATGGCACGCCCAATGCCCTCGAAAAGCTTGACCAGCAGGCCAAGAAGCAGTCCTACGAATTTGAAAAGCGGATCAAGAAGTAGGTCAAAAAGCAAATCAAGCGCCATGCTTCTCCCCCTTGCAAGAGTATGTTCCTTATTCGCGCTACTTCAGCTGTTTACCACACTCACCGCGACCACGAATACGTGATCTTGACCACCAGCTTCTGCTGGCGCACCTCCATGGGATTGCCTGCGGCCAGGCTCTGGAAGCGGTTGCCCACGTTGTAGATCATGTAGAAATCGCTGTCCGGCCGGAAGGTGTAGCGCAGGCGAATGTTTGCGCTTACGGCTTGCAGTTGGGCGGTGTCGGACTGAACGAACGTGGTCAGGTTCACGAAGCGGTTAAACGCGTAGCTGAGCTCAATGCCAGCCAGGTCGATATCGAAATTCCCCTGCGGAAGGCGAAAGGAATTCACCGTGTCATTGAGGGCTGAGCGGTAGCGGTCGCGCTATTCAGGTGTCCGGTATAGTACTCGCCCCATTGCTCAAAGCCCGTGAACGTGATGCGGTGGCTTCCGGCCGATGTGTAAGCGATGTTGTGGGAAGTGAAGTGATAGCCGCCCGCGGGGATAGAAATATTCTTGTAGAGATTCAGGGGCTGCCCCAGATACTGATAAACGACGTCGTAAGGAATCGAGTCGATTTCCGCGCTGCTGTTGAATAAGACGCGGATACTTGGCGCCCACTCTTTGAAAATCAGCTTGCCGGAAGTGTTCGGATCATGGCCGGCGAATCCACCCAGATCCAGTTCCCGAATATTCAGAACATGGGGGCGGGGCGTGAAGTTGAACTGAAATATGGTGGGCTGATCGTCGATGCGGGTTACGAATCCCATCTCCGAATTGAAGTTTTTCTCCGTGACACCGTGGCCGGCATAAATATTGAACCAGTTGTTGGCATAGGTGAGCCGGCCGCCCAGAGCCGTGTTGTCGCCATGCAGGCCGGTGGTCCAGGTCTTGGCGTAGTAGCCTCGCAAATTCAAATTGCGAAATAGAACGAACTTGGCATCGACTCCGCCGGAACGGTTATAAGGATCCAGGGGATTGCCCGACTGTTTGTCGGTGGCCATGAATCCGATATACGACCCTGGCGTAAGCGGCCGCTTGACGCGCAGCACGGCATAGTTGCCATAAGGATTGCCGCCCTCGGACCGCGTCTTCACGTCCATGACTCCAAGATCGAAGCCGAGAGCGCTGCCTGCGATCTTGCCTCCCGCATCGATCGGGACCTCCTGACCGCTGACCGGATCGATGCCGATCTGCCGCGTGAAGAAGAGTAGATCCTGATTCCAAAGTAGAAAATTGAAGATGTCGGAATCTTCGAGAAAAAAGCGGCGCTTCTCAGGGACGAAAATTGGATTGGGGGTCAGATTGAACTGCTGCTGATCCACGTCCGCGTCAGAGAAATCGGTGTTGATGGTGCCCACCGCGATGAGATTGCTGGCGAGACCATATTTAATGTCCGCTCCGCCGGTATGCAGAGCGTTCCACGGCTGCCCCGTGAAAGCTTGTGCGCCGAGAAGGCCGTAAGGTTTTATGACCAGCAGCCGGCCGCTGCCGATATCTTTTAGTCCGTGAAGTTGTCCAGCCTGCGAAACCCGCCAGAAGCCGAAGATCCTGCGGTAGCCGGACCATTCATTCTCTTCATTCTTGCGGCGAATGAAACGGCGGAAGTTCAGTCCCCAGGTCACGTCGTTGCCTCCGCGAAAATTCAGGGTGCTGAATGGGATTGCGACCGTCGCCGTCCATCCGTCGGTGGTGATCTTTGCCGCGGAAATCCAGAGTCCATCCCAGCTTGGGTCCACAATCAAGTCGCTCTGCGGAGGAGACTGCTCTTCGATGACCTCGCCATCGCGCTGCGTGCCCAGAGGATTCACCTCAAAGATGTAGCCGTTCCTGTGGCTGAGCGCGGGATCAATCAGGATTGCGAAATTGTCGTCGAGATCCATGCTCAGATCGCGGCGCAATTGCGTGGCTACGATTGCGGAAGGCGTCTGATCGTAGCAGTGGATTCCGAAGTAGATGTGGCGTGCATCGTAAAGGATGCGAACCTCAGTCTTCTCGGTGGCTGGCACGGTTTCAAGCGGCTCCCGCTGACGAAAATCGGTGATCGGGGCCGCGCTTTGCCAGAGCGGATCCTCAAGGGTGCCGTCCATTCGTGGAGCGTGGGCCGCGCGGGTAGCGTTGGCGATGCCAGCCGGGGATTTTGGGGGCTCGACTTGCGCTCCCAGGTAAAGGCTGAGAGAGGCAATGACGGGCAGTATGAATTTCAAATGACAGCATTGTCCCCAAGCCATTTTGGATAGACGTTTCCGTTCAGTGAGGGTTAGGCACGATTTTGAATATTCCAGCGATTCACACCAGCCTCTTCTTGTACTCATCGAACTTGTCGAGGAAGCGATCGATATCCTTCTTCTGGATGTAATAGGGAGTGGAGAGCCGCAGCTTGTTAGGATCAGCTCCGCGGATGCGGATCTTGTGAGTGTGCCACAGCCAGTTCTCCAGATCCAGGCGGGGCACGGGTGGTACATTGACGGTGACGATGGCGCAGCGCAGTGCAGGATCGGGCGAGGTCCACGACTCAGCTCCGCGCTTCTTCATTTCGTCCAGCATGTAGTCGGCGAGATGCCGGTGCCGGCGCTCGATACGGTCCATGCCAATGTCGCTGGCCAGTTTGATGGACGCGCGCAGTCCGCAGAGTGCCGGCACATTCGAACTTCCAATGCGCTGAAAGCGTTCGGCGCGAATCTTAGTGTCGTCCCAGCCCTCGGTGGCGATGGTGTTCCACAGGCGATCGATAACCCGTGCCTTTGGTCGCCTGCAACCACTTGTGCGGACTGGAGGAATACATGTCGCAGCCGAGTTCGTGTACGTTGAGCCGCATCATGCCGGCGACGTGTGCACCATCGACTGCCGAGAGAATTCCTTTGCTGCGCGCCAGATCTGCCAGCTCCTTCACCGGCAGGACGACTCCTGAGAATGTGGTTATGTGGCTGAAAAACAACACGCGGGTGCGCGGAGTGATCGCATCGTTGAACAGATTCAGAACCTGCGCCGCATCTCTTACGGGGCGGGGAAGCGTGATCTTTCTGACGACTATGCCATAGCGCTTCGCCTTCAGATTCCAGGGATGTTCGCCACCGGGATGTTCCTGGTCGGTCATCAGGACTTCATCGCCGGGTTTCATGTCGATGCCGTTAGCGATGTAGCTGTTGGCTTCAGTG
>QIAK01000564.1 GCA_003225515.1 Acidobacteriota bacterium
AATTTTGTAATTAAGTAATTTGAAATCAAAATAGTTCGGTTTCCAATTGCGCAATTACCAAATTATTCAATTACAAAATGAAGTCTGACGCGAAATTCTAAACACAAAGGACTCATCTAAATGGCAACCGTGACTCTCCCCGAAGCTGAAATGCAGGACAAGAAGATCTCCAACAAGCAGGCCGCCACCAAGTACGTTTATTTTTTCGGCGGCGGCAAGGCCGACGGCAACGGCAAGATGAAAGACGTGCTCGGCGGCAAAGGCGCCGGGCTCGCCGAGATGAGCCGGGCCAGCGTGCCCGTTCCGCCTGGCTTCACGATATCGACCGAAGTCTGCAATATCTATTTCAAGAACAATAACAGCCTCCCCAAGAACATCGAAGGGGAGATCTCGCAGGCCCTCGCGCAGCTCGAACAGCAAATGGGCAAGAAGCTCGGCGATCCCTCCAATCCGCTGCTTTGCAGCGTTCGTTCCGGCGCGAAGTTCTCCATGCCCGGAATGATGAACACCATCCTCAACCTTTGAACGACAAGAGCGTGGAAGCGCTCTCCAAGCGCAGCAACAATCCGCGAGTTGCGGCGGATTCCTACCGGCGGCTGATTCAAATGTTCGGCAACGTCGTGCTTGATATCGAGAAGGCCGCATTCGACGAAGTCTTCGACGCGAAAAAGAAGCAGAAGAAGGCGAAGCTTGATACGGATCTCGACTCAAAAGCGCTGCAGGAAGTGATTGCCGAGTACAAGAAAGTCGTCAAGAAGCATGCCAAGCGTGACTTTCCGCAGGATCCGCGGGAGCAGTTGGTGATGGCGCGCGATGCCGTATTTCGGTCCTGGCAGAACGATCGTGCCAAGCACTACCGGCGTATCAACAACATCGACGACATGCTTGGGACTGCGGTCAATGTGCAGGCTATGGTGTACGGCAATCTTGGCGACACCAGCGGCACGGGTGTGGGCTTCACACGCAACCCTGCGACCGGCACCAACGAGTTCTATGGCGAGTTCCTGATGAATGCGCAGGGCGAGGACGTGGTTTCGGGTGTGCGCACGCCGGTACCGATTCTCGAACTGAAGAAGATCATGCCCAATGTGTATGAGCAGCTTCGCGAGATCACGACACGTCTGGAAAAGCATTACAAAGACATGCAGGACTTCGAGTTCACCATTCAGGACGGCAAGCTTTACATGCTGCAGACGCGCAATGGCAAACGCACGGGCCTGGCAGCGGTGCGCGTGGCGATTCAGATGGTGGATGAAGGCCTGATCAGCAAAGAAGAAGCGATCTTCCGCGTTGAGCCGAACCAGCTTTATGACTTTCTGGTGCCGAGCCTGGACGAAAAGGGCGGCGCTGTGGAAGTGATTGCCAAAGGATTGCCGGCATCGCCCGGAGCCGCGGTGGGGCGGATTGTATTCACGGCAAATGACGCTGTGACAGCAGCGGGCACGGGAGCGCAGAAGAATCCGGTGATCCTGGTGCGCGGAGAAACTACCCCGGAAGACATTCACGGCATGGAAGTGGCCGCGGGCATCTTGACATCGCGCGGAGGCATGACCAGCCACGCCGCGGTGGTCACGCGCGGCATGGGCAAATGCTGCGTGGTGGGCGCGGGAGAAATAGAAGTCGACGAGAAGAAGAAAGAGATGCGGGTGGGCGCGCTCCTGCTGAAAGAAGGCGACTGGCTTTCGCTGGACGGCACGACCGGCCGGGTGATCCAGGGCCGCCTGGGCACGGTCCCGGCGAAGCCGGACGATCCCGACTTGCAGACGCTGCTCCAGTGGTCAGAGCCGTTCCGCAAGCTGGGCGTGCGCGCCAACGCCGATATCCCGCGTGACGCGGTGGCGGCGCGCAGCTTTGGGGCGGAGGGAATCGGGTTGTGCCGCACCGAGCACATGTTCTTTGCCGAGGATCGCATTGGGCACATGCGCGACATGATTCTGGCCCGCACTGAAGCTGACCGGAAAAAAGCCCTGGCTAAACTGCTGCCGGTACAACGCTCAGACTTTGAAGGCGTATTCAAAGCCATGGACGGATTCCCGGTAACCATCCGGCTGCTCGATCCGCCGCTGCATGAGTTCCTGCCGCGCCGCGAAGAGCTGATGGTGGAGATTGCGCAACTGGAAATCAAAGACGCGAACTCGCCGCGGCTGAAAGAAGCGCGCGAGCTGCTGCGCCGGGTAGAAGAGCTGCACGAGTTGAACCCGATGCTGGGACATCGCGGCTGCCGCCTGGGCATTACCTATCCGGAAATTTCCGAGATGCAGGCGCGGGCGATTTTTGAGGCGGCGGTGAACGTCGCCAAGGCCGGGGTGAAGGTGTTTCCGGAAGTGATGATTCCGCTGGTGGGCATGATGAAGGAGATGGAGAACCAGGGAGCGATTGTCCGCGAGACGGCGGAAAAGGTGTTCCAGGAAAAGGGATCGCGGGTGGAGTACCTGGTGGGGACCATGATCGAGCTGCCGCGCGCCGCGCTTGTGGCGGACGAGCTCGCCCGCAGCGCCGAGTTCTTCTCGTTCGGCACAAACGACCTCACCCAGACCACATTCGGGCTCAGCCGTGACGATGCCGGTCGGTTCCTTCCGGATTACGTGAATCGTGGTATACTATCCGATGATCCCTTCCAGGTTCTCGACCAGGACGGGGTTGGAAAACTGATTGGACTCGCTGTGGAGGCTGGCCGGCGCCGCGTCCCACGCTGAAGATCGGAATTTGCGGCGAACATGGCGGCGATCCGGCATCGGTGGAGTTCTGCCATAAAGCGGGACTGAATTACGTTTCCTGCTCGCCGTATCGCGTGCTGACCGCCCGCCTGGCAGCGGCCCAGGCCGCCGCGGCGGAAGAGCTGAAAACCGAGGGCGGAAGAACCAAGTAAGCCGGAATGACCTGTTTCGGCGGGAATTTTTATGGATGCTTTTTCCCCGGCCATAAAGGCCGGGGCTTCCACAATCTA
>QIAK01000565.1:0-869 GCA_003225515.1 Acidobacteriota bacterium
TAATCTCTTTCGTGGTTGCGCCGATCAGCTTGGCGATCCGCTCGCGCGCCGTCTCAACGCCTTCTTCGGCAGCCCAGCCGAAGGAATGGTTACGGCTGGCCGAGTTTCCAAACTTCTCCATGAAGTAGGGAAGCATTTCTTCCAGCACTCGGGGATCCATGGGGGTGGTGGCATGGTTATCCATGTAGATCGGCAGCTTGATGCCGTTGGCGTCGGGATGGTGCGCCTGCGTACTTGCCTGGGGAGTCTTTACGTCGGTGCTCATTGATTAGCTCTCCTGCTTATTAACTTCGTCGTCCTTTTAACTTCGTCGTTGGTCGTTCGTCGCCGGTCGTTGGCAAAACCTACGGACCACTCACAACGGATTACGCTGCTAAATTTGATGACCTCTCCTGGCTCATCGGCTCAGGTGATCGTCACTAGTTCCGCCGATTTCGATTGCTCTGCGGAAGCTTCTTCCGGTTCCTCGCGCATGTGCGAAATCTTGATGCGCTTCAACACGGCCTCAATACTGTCGTTCACCTTGCGGAGCGGTTCGCGGATGTTGCAGCGGTCGCTCTGATCGCACTCTCCGCGAACGGTGACGCACGATGTGATGAACAGCGGGCCGTCGATAGCGCGAATCACCTCGAAGGCCGAAATCGTATGGGCCGCCCGGGCCAGCGTGTAGCCACCATTGGTGCCGTGCTGCGACTGCAACAAACCCGCCTTGGCCAGCCGCTGCAGAATCTTTGCCAGAGCCTCGGGCGGAATGCCATAGGCGTCGGCGACATCCTTGGCGCTGCGCGAGCCCTCGGTGGAGTGCTCGGCGAGATGCTTCATCGCCATCAGCGCGTAATCCGCCTTTTTGGTAAGCCTCAGCACTGGTA
>QIAK01000565.1:960-3770 GCA_003225515.1 Acidobacteriota bacterium
GCAGGCAGACGCAGAAAACAGGGGCTCAATGGTAAGTGCCGAGAACTGAATGGTTTGTGACGGGCTGGGTTGGAGGCCGGAATTTGACGGAGGACTGAGAAACACGCCTCAAAACAGATTCAAGCTACGTAAAAATTTATGACAGCTTAATCACTGAGGGCTTGACAATGCAAAAAGCCGTTCTAAAATACCGGGAATTCCGCGAAAACAGCTTCGGTGCGTATTTGCTGGAACCCTTCCGATTTATGACGGCAAAGTCGACCTCGCCTCAGAGCCCTGATACAAAGCAGCCTTGCAAGCACCCGCGCGTACAGATCGTGGGCCGCGATGAAGAATCTGAATTCGTCGAGTGTAAGGAATGCGGCGAAATCTTCGATTCCAGCGAATTCAAGGACATGAATATCGAAGAGCGCACGCAAGAACAAGAGACCGAGCTTTGACTTGTAGTTCCGGCTTGTGACCGAGGTAATGCCGGCTCACGGTTTCGTCTTGTTCCGCCTGAAAAGTCTCTGTTACTGTGCGATCCGGGGGCGTGTGGATGCAAGCCTCCGCCACTTATGCCCATGGTTGCCTTGGTCGTAGACGACTCCATGCTGATCCGCTATACCGTCTGCCGCTTTCTGGAGCAGCACGGCTTTGCCGTGGAGTCTGCCACCAACGGTGAGGAAGCACTCGACATTCTTACCCGCGTGCACCCGACATTGATCGTTACCGACATGCAGATGCCGAAGATGTCTGGAAGTGAATTGATCGACGCGCTCAAAAGCAAGCCGGAGACCGCCGGAGTTCCGATCATCATTGTCGCGGGGCGGGCTAGTGGATTCGACAAGTCGGAGAAGCGTGCGAATTTCGTGATCTATAAAGACATTGACATTGATGCCCAACTTGCGAAGGCGCTGGATGCCGTTATGGGCAAGGGCCGTGGGGCCGCCGCGGGGAAATCTTAAGCAACGTCAAAGGGCTTAAATCTTTAACCCACTAAGGACACTAACGGGCACGAAGGATTTGTCGTGCTTCTCTGACTCTTTCCTCCTTGATCTAACTCTTCTTTTTTTCTTTTCTTTCTTTTCTAGCGCAGCGCTAATCCCGCTTCGGCGGAGAAGTCCATTGGGGCAAAATCTTTCAATAAAAATTTAGGGTAGGCTGCGGCGGCGATCATGGCTGCGTTGTCGGTGGATAACCGGCGCGAGGGGAAATAGACCGGTAGTCCTTGTTTTGCAGCTTCACGCTCAAAGGTCTGCCGCAGTTCGCGATTGGCTGCAACGCCTCCCGTTACGAAGAGGGTGGCCACCTCGTGGGCTCGGGCTGCGGTCAGGGTTTTGCCCACAAGATCATCCACGATCGCGCGCTGGAAGGACGCTACTAGATCGAGTGTGAGCTTGTCACAGTTGGCAAGATAATCCTCCAGCGCAGGTTTGGCGATGTTCATCAGGGCTTGGCGGCGTGCTTCGATTGCGGCGCGCATGTTGTGGGCATCCACATAGCGCAGGATTGCTGTCTTGATGCCGCTGTAAGAGAAATCAAAGCGCGGACGGACGTCCCCGGTTTCGACAGCCTCGCCATGGTTTCGTCCGCGGCGGTCGGGATGCTTGATCTGTGCCGGCGGAAATTTTACGGCTTTGGGATCGCCGTGCGCGGCGAGTCGATCGATCACCGGTCCTCCGGGATATCCCAGGCCCAGAAGCTTGGCGACCTTGTCGAAGGCTTCTCCGGCGGCGTCATCGCGAGTGTGGCCAATATTTTCGTAGGACCAGGAATCATCCTTCTGCGAAGCCAGATAAAGATGAGTGTGTCCGCCGGAGACGACCAGGGCGAGCACGGGGAATTGCAGTTCGTGATTTCCCTTTTGGCGCTCCTCAAGCAATACCGCATGGATGTGGCCTTCGAGATGGTTCACTGCAATCAGCGGCTTTTCAAGGGCAAAGGCCAACGCCTTGGCGAAACTGATGCCGACGAGCAGAGCTCCGGCGAGGCCCGGGCCTTGAGTTACGGCGATGGCATCAATCGAGTGGTAGGTGTGTTTGGCCTCGGCTAGCGCCTGGCGTACGACGGGGACGATGGCGCGCAGGTGTTCGCGGGACGCGAGTTCGGGCACGACTCCGCCAAAGGGCTGGTGGGTGGCGATCTGCGAAGCCACCACATTGGAGATCAATTGCTCGCCCGAGCGCACCACGGCCGCGGCGGTTTCGTCGCAGGAACTCTCGATGCCGAGGATGTAGGCGGGAGGCATGATTCTATAGTATTAGAGTTTCATGGCTGATTTGTTCCAACACCTCATTGAGCCGCCGAAATGAGGCCAGCGGCCACCGGCTAAAAAAGACTTGGCATGTTGAAAGAATTTTCCACCACGATCGTGCAAACACTGCGCCAACGGGGCTTTCAGGCCTATCTGGTGGGCGGTTGTGTGCGCGAACCGAAGGATTACGATGTGGCGACCAACGCAAGGCCGGATCAGGTCATGAGTATCTTTCCGGAGACATACGCGGTGGGGGCGCAATTTGGGGTGGTGCTGGTGCCGGCGCCCTCGCATGTGTCCGCGTCCTCGTCCGCGCCCTCGTCTTCGCGGCAGGGAGACGTTGCCATCAACGCCGCTACAAAGGCGGTCGAGGTTGCGACGTTTCGCAGCGATATTGGATATTCCGATGGGCGGCATCCCGATGAAGTTCGGTTCAGTGACGATCCGAAGGAAGATGTCTCCCGCCGCGATTTCACGATCAATGGGATGTTGCTCGATCCCCTCAGCGGAGAGGCGCCCGGCCAGGTGCTCGATTTTGTGGGGGGGCGCAAAGATTTGGAGGCGGGCATTGTGC
>QIAK01000025.1:0-359 GCA_003225515.1 Acidobacteriota bacterium
TGACGGAGGAGCAGATCGTGCTGCTGCTCCGGCGCGCTCTGAGCGATCGCGAGCGCGGGCTGGGAGAAATGAATCTCAGCGCGTCGGATGACGTGCTCAAGAAAATAGCCAGTTACACCAGCGGCGACGCACGCAGTGCTTACAACGTGTTGGAAGTGGCGGCTGGACTGGCGAAATCTCCACCCTTCGACAAGCTCAGGGCAGGCTTTCTCGCAAAAGAAGCGAGAAGTGGGGCACCCCCGTCAACTGCACCTTCTCAGGAGATTACTGACGACATCGTTCGCGATGCGCTGCAGAAACGCATTCTCCTCTATGACAAGTCGGGCGAAGAGCATTACAACCTGATTTCGGCGCTGCAC
>QIAK01000025.1:388-8134 GCA_003225515.1 Acidobacteriota bacterium
GAGGCTGGAGAAGATCCGCTGTACGTGGCGCGACGCGTGGTGCGCATGGCGGTGGAAGATATCGGCCTCGCCGACCCTAACGCACTCTCGCTATGCATGGCGGCCCGCGACGCGGTTGATTTCATCGGCATGCCGGAAGGCAATCTGGCGCTGGCTCAAGCCGTCGTCTATCTTGCGGTCGCGCCCAAGTCGAATGCCCTGTACACCGCGTATGGCGATGTGCAGCAGGATGTCGCGCAGACAGCGGCCGATCCGGTGCCGTTGCACCTGCGCAACGCCCCTACGAGGTTGATGAAGGGACTCGGTTACGGCAAGGGATACCGGTACGCGCACGATCTCGAGGCCAAGGTGGCCGACATGCAATGCTTGCCTGACAATCTCAGCGACC
This sequence comes from Acidobacteriota bacterium, assembly GCA_003225515.1. Classification (GTDB taxonomy): domain Bacteria; phylum Acidobacteriota; class Terriglobia; order Terriglobales; family Acidobacteriaceae; genus Sulfotelmatobacter. The sequence goes on from QIAK01000025.1 coordinate 777, forward strand.
GCCTGTATTACCGCCCGACGAGCCAAGGCGTCGAGAAGCGAATTGCAGACCGGATGAACGAGATTAAACGGCAGCGTTCACCTTCGGGCAAGCGCGACAATCCGCCATCAAAGAAAGAATCTTAGCCAGACTACACGGCATCTGATCTTGCATCAGTGAGTGTTTGTTCGGGCCACCTTCAAAAGAAGGATCGACTCTTATGGCTACTCTTCCGAGCGCCCCCAGCAACGAAATTCTTGCTCTCCGTTCTCTGCCTACCGACCTGGTGGACGACCTACAGCGCGTGCAAAAGGCCGCGCAGCGCATCACCTCAATTCTCGATCTTGATCAACTCATCGACAGCGTCGTCAACGAAGTTTCCGACTCATTTGGCTGCCTGGAAGCCAGCATCTACCTGCACGACGAAGATCGCGGCGAGATGGTTCTAACAGGAGTGCGAGGCTGCAGCGTAAACGGAAAAGGACATCGCCTGAAAATTGGCGAGGAAGGCATGGTTGGCTATGTCGCCTCGACTGGACAGATGCGCTATGCCCCTGATGTCCGCAAAGACGAGTACTACATCGGCTGCGAGAAATCGACACTCTCTGAGGTGGCGATTCCATTGCGAGTTGGCGAGCGGCTCGTAGGGGTGTTCACGGCATCGCACCACGAGCTTGACGGCTTTCCTCGACAGCAGTTGAGAATTCTGCAGGCATTGTGCGATCACATGGCGGTCGCTGTGCATAACGCTCGACGTTTCCAATCTGAGCGGGCAGAGCGCGCAATCCTGGACCGCGAGGCGCAAGAGGCGCGGCTGATCCAACAGGCGCTGCTGCCCAAGAGTTCTCCTTACATTCCGGGCTTTGCAGTGTCCGGGCTTAGCGTGCCGGCACGCGCCGTGGGCGGGGACTGGTACGACTTCATTCCCTTCCCGGACGGGCGTTGGGGACTCGTGCTGGCCGACGTATCGGGCAAAGGCACTGCGGCAGCGTTGTTGATGTCGGCAACTCGAGGAATGCTTCGCTCACTGGCCGAGGCATGCTGCACGCCCGGCGAGGTTCTCACCCGGCTCAACGAGTTGTTGGTTGACGATTTTCCCGCGGAAAAGTTTGTCACCATGGTCTATGCGGTGCTTGATCCGGCAAAGCGCAGCGTAATTTTTGCCAATGCGGGACATTTGCGGCCTCTGTTCATCGATGGACAGGGCGAGCATTTCCTGGAGACCGAGCGCGGGTTGCCGCTCGGGCTGGGGTGCGGAGACTATTCCGAGACGGAGATCTCGTTGTCCCCGGGATCAAAGCTGATCTTTTACAGCGACGGCATCACCGAGGCCGAGAACGCGAATCAGGAAGAATATGGCCTGTGCCGTCTGGCGGATCATGCGACACAGCCGGGAGCGTCAGCCGTCAGCATTGTGGATGACGTGCGCGCGTTCTCGAATGGCGCGGGCGTGCGCGATGATGCGAGCGTAGTGTTTTTAGGGGTCGCTCGCTAATTCGAGTAATTTGACCTCACCGCTACAGTCCGCACTTGGCGGCCTTTACCGCACACCTGGAAGCTGCCCGTTCAAAACGTCCGGGCGCGATGTTCCTTCAGGATGCACAGGTCCATCACCACGAAGATTCCTGCCTTGCGGGCCTTTTCCGCCGCTCGTTCGTGTATCACTTCCTCCTGCATCCAGATCGCCGGAACTTTGAGTTGGATGGCCTGATCGACGATGTCTTCGACAAACTCGGGACGGCGGAAAATGTTCACGATATCAATCTTCTCCGGCACTTGCTTTGAAACCTCGAGTAGCGACGCGTAGGCCTTCTCACCCAGGCATTCATCAATATTCGGATTCACTGGGATAATGCGGTATCCATGGCTCTGCATGTAGGCCGTGACCCCATGGCTGGGGCGCAAGGGATTAGTTGAGAGGCCAACAACGGCGATCGTTTTAGAGCGCTTGAACAGTTCGCTAATGGGATCTGATTGCATGTGAAGCCACGCACTTACAACTACTTCTTTTTGGCTTGATCCTCTTTCTGTTTGTACATCTTCATGGCCAACTTGCGGACGGTCTCGGAAACTTCTTTGTTACCGGAAATGTTTTTCAAGTCCGCGGATAACAGGTGTTTCATCAAACCTAGCCCCAAATCCAGTGGCGTACGCGGGTTTCCAACCAAGTTGCGAACGACCTTGTAATTCTTCATGAAGCGGCGCTTCAGGGGAATCTGACGCAGCACAGCCTCGAGCACATTTTTCTGACTGGCAAATTTTTCCACCTCGCCGTCAGAAAGCTTCGGCGCTTCCAGCACCGCGAGTGCGACGACCTTTGTGCCGTCCCGTATCAGAAGCGATCGTTCCTCTTTGTTGCCTTTCAAAGCCAGTTGGATGCGGCCCTTTACATCGAGGCGATTGATTTTCTGAAGCGCATTCTCGCGCACCGGAGCGGCCGCCTTCTTGGGCGGAGTAGGCCGAGCCGCAGCAGCCGGAGTCTCTGCGACCGTTACCGGCGTCGCGGGTGCGGGTACGGGTTCATCCGCAACCTCTGAAGTTGGAAGATAGTTTGCTCCAAGCAGCTCAATGCCGCCGATTGCCTGGAAAGGCTTGCCCCACTCCTCGGCGATATCCGTGGCATGCTCCGCGAAGTAGGCCGAGACGACCTCGTCGCCGCCTTCGTCGCCTTCCGCAGAGCTTTCGGAATTGGCCGCGGGCTCCGCCATTTCGGCCGATTGCGTTTGGGGCTCGATGAAGGATGCGCTATTCGCGAAAGAGGAAACATCGCGAGCGCCGGAGAGGAACGTACGCACCTCCGCGGCTTTTTCTTTTTCCAGATAGGGATTGGCGAGGAGCGCCTCAAGAACACCGCTCAGCGACTGGACCCGCGAGCTCTTGAGCATGATTTCAATCAGCTCTTTCGACGCTCCGATCGCGATCTTGATCAGTTGACCTTCTGAGATCGAGGGATTTTCAAGAAGCGCGGGCAACAATGGGGGCCGCAGATTGTCGGGTGAGATGAAATAGTCCAACACCTCGCGTGGGGTTAGAGGGTCGGCGGCGGCAGCAACAGAAGCATTCTGATCCCATCCCGCCAGCGTCATGCGCGCCAACCCGCCGAATACAGGATTGTGCCGCGCCAGATAAACGAGTATTTCGATGTTCTCCGCAGGAGGAACCTGGAGGGCGCCACGCGCTGCAAACTGCATCATGTTAGACGGCAGCTTCGAAGCGCGGATTTGGTCAATCATGCGCCCCATAATTCAGGCCTCGACGGTCAATTGCGCGCTCGACCGCCCGAAATCAGTTCTTTCCCCGGTCAGTGAATCAAGTTCCCTCACCGCCAGTTCCAGTTCTCGCGTGACGCGATTCGGCTCGTAAGTGAGAAAAACATCCCGCAAAGTCCGATAGTACCAAAGAGTACCGTCGCGTCCACCGTGGAACCTTGACCAGACTGATTCGCCCACCGCGCGGTAGTCGCTCAGAATCGAGCGGACATTGTTCAACTTGTCGGCGGCTGAAACCAATCGCGTATCCGCATCTTCAAGTTTGAGACGCCGGGTGTATTTCTCTTTGCGCTCGCGCCAGGGAGGCTTGGGATAAGTGTCTGCATCAGTACACCCGTCGACGATTTTGGCGACGCGTTGGCCAAAGCGGCGCCGGACCTCGTTGAGCATGGGAGCTCCGCCGCAGTCTTCAACCACGTCGTGCAGCAGTGCGGCAATGGCGAGATCCTCGTCCCCTCCGGCCTCCAGCACCAAGGACGCCACACCCATCAGATGGGCGACGTAAGGGATGGTCGAAGACTTGCGGGTCTGGTCCGCGTGTTTCTCGGAGGCAAACTGGAAAGCTCGCAGGAAACGAGAACCTAATTTTACTTTCTTCCCATTTACTCTCTCCCCATTCAATGCTCCCACTTTTGCTGGAGGGTGCGATAAATGGGGCGCCCGCAGTGTCTTCTGTGACTCACCCTTTTTCTTTGAAGCCGCCTTTTTCACTGCTTTTCTCCGCGGCGCGCCAGCAGGTAGGCTCGGATGAACGGGTGAAGAGCGCCGTCCAGCACGCGATCGACGTCGCCGACTTCGGTCTTGGTGCGATGATCTTTGATCATGCGATAGGGCTGCAGCACATAGGAACGAATCTGCGAGCCGAATTCGATGTCGAGTTTTGAATCTTCAATCTTTTTCGTGGCCGCGCGCTTCTTCTCCATTTCAAATTCATAGAGTTTGGAGCGCAGCATGCTCATGGCGCGTTCCTTGTTCTTGTGCTGCGAGCGCTCATTCTGGCAATTGGCTACCAGTCCGGTGGCAATATGCGTGATGCGCACCGCGGAATCTGTGGTGTTCACGTGCTGTCCGCCCTTACCGCTGGAGCGGTAGGTGTCGATGCGGATGTCCTCTGGCTTGATGACGATTTCAATGCTGTCATCGATTTCTGGCGACACAAAAACGCTGGCAAAGGACGTATGGCGGCGCTTGGCCTGATCGAAAGGCGAGATGCGGACCAGGCGGTGCACGCCGATCTCGCCTTGCAGAAGGCCGAATGCGTATTCACCATTCACCGCAAACGTTGCCGACTTGAGGCCCGCTTCTTCGCCGGGCTGATAGTCGTAGAGCACGGTTTCGAATCCCTGGCGCTCCGCCCAGCGCAAATACATACGCAGCAGCATGTCCGCCCAATCCTGCGACTCGGTTCCACCGGCGCCGGGATGAATGGTGACAATAGCGTTGCGCGCATCGTTCTCGCCGGAGAGTAAGGTCTCAGTTTCGAGCTTATCGAGGAATTCGCGGAGCGAACCGATTTCCCGCTGGAGATCGGAGTCGACACTTTCGCCTTCTTTGGCGAGATCGAAATAGGCGGCGATATCATCGCCGCGACGCGCCAGTTCGGCATCGTGCTCAAGCACGTGCTCCAGGCGCTTCTTTTCGCGCATCACCTGCTGCGATCGTTGTGGATTTGACCACAGGTTCGGGTCGGCGGACTGCTTTTCAATTTCGGCCAGTTGCGGACGGACTTTCTCCGCGTCAAAGATACTCCCGAAGTTCGTGGACCTTCTTGTCCAGTTTTTCGTATTCCAGCACTATTTCTTGATTCATGAGGACGAGTCAGCCTTTGGTTTCGCGCGAAATAGGAAGCTCGCGAGGAGCGCTCCCAGAGAAATTATCGCACACGCATACGCGAACCAATCGCTATGACGCGTGTAGAAGGTGGTTACCGGAATAAGGGCATAGGGCGCGACTAGTGCAGTACGCTCCTTGCGCGGAATCCGCGCCACCACTCGTCCCCAGGGATCGATTGCGGCAGTCACGCCAGTATCGGTTGCGCTCAACAGCCATCGATTATTTTCGATGGCACGCATGCGAGTCTGGTTCAGATGTTGCGCGTATGCGCCGCTGTCGCCATACCATCCGTCGTTGGAAATATTCACGAAGACGCGTGCACCCTGATCGGCAGACTGGCGCACTTCGTCGGGAAATATGGATTCATAACAGATGAAAATCCCCAGCCGCTGATCTCCCGCGTCCAGAGGGCGATGCGAGGTACCGTGGTGGAACTCACCTACTTCCCTGGTCAATCCTCCGGCAAATGAAAACAAAGTTGGGAACGGCAGATATTCGCCGAAAGGGACGAGGTGAACTTTATCGTAGCGGTCAGTCCAGTCGCCACTCGGACTAACCAGTACGGCCGAGTTGAACACGCCAGCCGGCCCTCCACCTGCGCCCTTTGGGGATTCGGTCCCGATCGTACCGGCCACAGTCCAAGACTTGGCATCGCGAGCCACAGTGCTGAGGACACTGCGAAACCGCGCATCATTGGTGAAGAATGGAGCCGGCGACTCGGGCCAGACGATCAAGTCGATTTTCGCGCCGCTGGTGGCCTGTGACTTCGCCGTTAGATCAGTCAGATCCTTCAACGTTTGGTCTAGAAGCGGCGGCGTCCACTCGACAGATACCGGAATGTTCTGCTGCACGAGCAGCGCAGCATGGTCTGCGTTGGCGGGAGGAGCATCAATGATTCGCCCCGCCTGGAGGACTGCGCTCGCGGCCAGGGCCGCTGCCAACAAGGCGAAGCGCTTTTGCCGGGGAACCAGAAATGCCGCAGCAATGGCCACATTCACCAGCAGAATCTCAAAAGAGATGCCATAGACTCCGGTCCAGCTCGCGATGTGACACAGGGAGACGTTATCGATTTGCGCGATGCCCAGCAGATTCCAGGGAAAGCCCGTAATTCGGGTGCGAGCCAATTCGATCGCAACCCATAGGAATGGGGCGATTACAAGCGGGCGGCGGAAGTCGCGAGATGGGCTGGCGACCAGGCAGATGAGCGATCCGAAAAAACCGTGATAGAGGCCGAGATAGCAGCAGAAGAGAAATAGAGCGAGCAGCGCTTGGGGAGCACTGAGGCCGCCGTACTGGCGCATGGTGTCGTAGATCCAGTAGCAGGTTGCGGCGTACCACAGGATTCCGCATACGTAGCCGAGAAGGAATCCTTGAGCGGGCGAGGCCGGCGCCAATCTCACCGATCCGGCGATCTCGAGTTCACCCGCCGGGCGCGCTCGCAGCAGGCCCACGATCAGCGGAGCGACAGCGAACCATGAGAAGACATAAACGCCGGGAAGAGGAAAGATGATTGCCTGAAGAATGGCCGAGAGGAGAACCAGGAGCCAGGCCGTAGGGTGGATTCGCCGCACTCGGCAAGGATAACAAACAGCAGTTGTCAGTAGTCAGTTGGCCAAGGGTGAGTTATTTTCGTTCTCCTGCACCACCGACGCGATCAGGATCGAGCGGACGAAATCGACGATCTCCGGAGTGATGTAGTTTGGCGGGGTAATGCGGAACACCGGGCGTGCTGCGATCGGCTTGAGAGAAACGGATTGCCATGCGGCAGAACCTTTTGTTTCATGCAGAATCACGGCGCCGGCGCGATCCAGAAATTCGCGAGCTGAGGATTTGAAATCTTCAGTCGAGGGGTCGAGCACGGTGAGGTAAAGCTCCGGACGCAAGAACTTTAAGACGCTATTCGATTCAATGATCACGTTGCGCGCGCCTTCCAAACGAAGACGCAAGCTTGGCATGGCCTCGGCGAGTCGGCCCTGCTCCGTCCGCACCCAGAATGACCGCACCGCGCCGGCCACGAGAAAACGCGAGGTATCCGATTCGCCCGATCGATCACGCTCTTCGGTGATGGCCCAGGAATGGTCATCGGCGGCACAGTCGCAGGCCTCGCCATTCGCTGAGCAGATGCCATGGCCGTACTGCGTGATCTTCACCGCGGTCCATTCGAATTCGGGCAGCGCGGAGATCAGGCCGGCCACTGTGCTGGTCTTGCCTACGCTGCGTGAATGTCCGCCAATTACGAGTGTCGCCATGATTAATATCGGGAGCCGGATTTCAGGC
>QIAK01000026.1:0-6267 GCA_003225515.1 Acidobacteriota bacterium
ATCCGCAAATTGTTGTCGATCCCCTCGATCGCCAGACCCTATACGCCTCGTGGATGCAGAACAACAAGCGGGACATTATTGTGGCGCGCTCGCTCGACTTCGGGCGCACCTGGTCATTCTCATGGGCGGAGCGTGGACGGGAAGAGTCCGACAAGCCGGTGCTGACCGTTCGCGGCGCCGATGTTTACGTGGGATTCAATCACGACGAAAAATTCTTCATCGCCGCATCTCACGATGCCGGTCAAACCTTCAGCACGACGCAGGTGAACTCCAATGCCGCTCCGGGATCGTCTCTGGCCGGCGGAGCGACTGTCGATCCCGCAGGTTCCGTTTATTTTGGCTGGACCGCCTACGCGCGGCACGAAATGCCCACCCATCCCGTCAGCATCTACGTGAGCCGTTCCTCCGATGGAGGACATACCTGGACGACGTCGCTGATGGATATATCCAGCGCGCCTCCCGATTGTGATTCGCAAAGCTGCCAGACCGGTTATCTGGGCCCGCAGATCGCACTCGCCTCCGATTCCGCGGGCGCAATTTATGCTTTATGGAATGCGGGAGCTGTGAACGGCGGGTCCGAGCAGATTTACTTTTCGTCCTCGACTACCGGAGCTGCCAACTGGTCCGAGCGAACAATCCTGTCAAACGCAGCGACCAGTGTCGAGCACTCGTTTCCCGCAATTGTTGCCGGGGCTCCGGGGGACGTTCGCGTCGCGTGGATGGATGCCAGGGCTACGGAAGCGGGCAATCCCAATCGCCCGCTGTGGAACACTTATTACAGAAGCTCGACCAACGGCGGCGCGACCTGGAATGCGGAAATACAGCTCTCCGGTCCCGCTGCGGGTTACGATTACATTCTCCCCGAGGGCTTCCGCTTTCCCTTTGGTGACTACTTTGGCCTCGCCATCGACAGCGACGGTACCACTCATGCAGTTTGGGGCGAAGGCCGCGATTACCGTTCTCCGGGGTCCATCTGGTACACTCGCGGCCGATAAAGTTTCTTCCAATTCTTACGCTCTTTTCATAGCGGCATCGCGAGAGCAGTCGTCCAGGCCTCATCAATTTCAATTTGATCTCTGAGCTGGAGGAGGAACTTCATGCATTTCATGGGCGTGAATCTGTGGGCTGTGCTGGCATCTGCGGTGGCGACGATGGTGGCTGGATTCCTATGGTATTCCCCGGCTCTGTTTGCCAAACCCTGGACCATCTTAATGGGCTACGACCCGAATGACAAAGCAAAGATGGCGGAGATGCAGAAGGGCGCCGGGCCGTCGTATGGCATGTCGTTCGTGGCGAGTATTCTGGCGGCGTTCGTCTTGGGGAAAATTCTCCAGGTCTCAGGGGTGAACTCCGTGGCTTACGGGATGGAAATTGCTCTGGCCGTGTGGCTGGGAATCGTAACCACTGTGCAATTCACGAACGCGTTGTTTAGTAAGCAGCCATTCAGGCTTTATCTGATCAACACGGGATATCAGGCGGTATGTTATCTGGCGATGGGCGCGATTCTGGGTGGCTGGCGCTAGAAATGGGATCGACTCCTAGATGCTCCGCCAAGTAAAAAGCCCCACTTCTCGCGCTGAACAAAAAACGCGGGAAGTGGGGCATCTGTTTTAGCTTTTAAAGCTGTTACCAGGAACTATTGAATACCAGGTTATAGCCGTTTACGCTGCCGAGCCCGGTAGCCATGTCCCAGCCAGGAGTTGCGCCAAAGGCGGGCTGGTACGAGTTCGCGGCCGTCGTTTGCGTGATGACCGCAGTGCAAGTGGCTCCCGTTCCGCCCCCGCCTGTGATCGTACACTTCGGAACGCCGGTGTATCCGCTCCCTGCTGTGGTCAACGTAACCGCGCTAACGACCTTCATGGTTGTGTTAATTGTCGCCGTGCACTTCGCCTGCGTTCCGCCAGCCCAAATCGTGGTTCCGGTGGGTGAGGTGTATTTGGACTTGTTGCTGGGAACCGTGATGGTGCAGGTAGGCGTGCTGGTGTAGCCCGATCCGCCTTTCTTCAGCGTCAGGTTGGAGAGTTTCTGCGTGCCGGTTGCACCGTTAGCGCCCGCCGGGAGATAACAATCCGCCTTATACACAGTTCCGTTAAAGCGGCAGTTAACGTCGATGTCGCCCTGAGTGATGTCGTTAAACACGCAGCTGTTCCCGGTCTGTTCGTTGATGGAATAGCAGGAGGTGTTTCCTGTTGTCCCGAACTCCGTCTTGGCAATCGCGTAATAGGTTGAGTTCGGGTTGCCTGCCCGGATGTTCCAGTGCTGATCGACGAGCGCCTGAATGGCGGCCATCAACGGGGCCGAAGCAGAGGTTCCGCCGATTCCCGTCCACCCGCTGGGAGCGCCCGTGCAGGCCGTCCCGCCATTCACCTTGTCAGAGAAGCAGATGAGAATGTAGTGTCCCCAAATGCCGTTGCTGCCGAACAGTGAGACGTCTGGAATGTCGCGAACATTGTCAGCAGGATTGCCAAAAATGCCCTTCTGCCAGGATGGCTTCGCGTATCCCGCGCAACTGGTGTTCTCGGTATAGGCATAGCTCTGGTTGCCGACGCCGGTATAGCAGCCACTCGGGCCGCCGCCGCCGGCAATCGTACTCAGGAAACTGGCGCCGGTCGTGCTGTTGCAGAATCCATTCGTGCCGGTTGAAGAGGTGAATCCCTCGACGTTGTAAACCAGGTAGCTGGCGCAAGAATCATTCCACGGAATCTCAGGAATGTAGGACTTAGCCGAGCCAAAGTTCGCATCATTCGTTGAGTTCCAGTAGGTGCTCTGGGCAGCGCCGCCTTCGAGTGCGTTATAAAGATCCTCGAAATCGGTACCGCCGACCGAAACCTGGTACTGGCTGTCGCCCCATCCCGATACGCCAATGCCCGGGAGGGCGTAGGTGTCGCCGTTAGTGAACAGGCGTGCGCAGGCGGACGGTCCATTGTCACCGGCGGAAGTAAATACAGAAACCCCGGCCGCAGCCGCCGACTGAAACGCCGAGTTGAAGGCGGCGTTCGATGCGGCTCCGTTAATCGTTTCGCACTCTCCATAGCTCATGCTGATGATGGGTGGCGGAGCTGCCGCGCTGATGATGTTCTGAATCGCGATTAAGCCACCGAAGGTGGTGGTGGTGTCGCTGCAGGAGATCACTTCGACAGCAGCGCCCGGCGCAGCCGCGGTCACCATCTCTACATCGAGATCGGCTTCCACGTCGTTACCGTTCGTGCCAGGATTGCTGCAGTTCCCAGCATCGTTCGGATGCACTGTCGACAAAGTGCCGCCGTAAGAAGTGAGATTGAACTTGCTTTGGTAAGTCGCCCAATCGGTACCGAAAGAGTTGGTGTCTTCGACCAACGCAACGGTCTGGCCGGCTCCCGTGATGCCGGCAGTGTAAAGCGGCGTCAGGTTGTAGATGGTTTGAAAGTCCTCGGGCACGAGCGCATAGCAGTTGCTGCCGCAACCGGCAAAGGTATAGTCGGTCTTGAATTTGTGGTGGGCCTGCGGATGGAAATTGTGCATGGAGACTACGCCGTGCACCGCGGGCGCAAGCGCGGCTGGAATCTGGGGATCGCTCATGTTGGCGATGTGCTGCCTTCCGCCGACCTCGAGGCTATGAATCTCGGTATGGAACGCGCTGCGAATCTGTCCGGCGGTTCCGGAGAAATCAATCACCATGTGGTTGGGATAAACGTGGCCCACGGTGAATCCTTCCGAGCGGAGCCAGCCCGTGATGGCGTCGATATCCTGCTGCGCCACGCCGTACTTTTCTCCCTGCGCGGCGGCGCTCATCCAGTGACGGAAGTTGGGTGAAGTCTTGTCGGAGAGCGAATCGATGTACGCCGCGAAGGCGCTCTCCGCTTCCGGGGCGCGCTTCAATTGCAGCAGCATGTGATTGAGCTGGAATTCGTCGGCGACGCGGCCACGATCATGCCGGGCAGATGCTTCAGGACGCGTGTTGCCATAGAGCGTAACCAGATGGGACTTGTCGATGGGCTGAGTAATCAGAGCGCGGGATGCCAGGTTCGCCGCCTTAACCGACGAACCGAGACTCGCAAAGAGCCCCACAAGCAGAAAAGCAGCCGCTAATGCGAGAATTTTTCTTTTCATATTATTGTTCACCTTTGAATCGAGCCTGGAACGTGGAAACCGCCAAGTGCGGGGAATCTTATCTCAGATTGCTACAAGCGGGAAGATGAAGAAAAATGCATAGTGCGTTAGTTTGAACTATGGTCGCCGGAGATGACGCCTCTTCAGAATGCGAGGCGGAATCTACTCCAGCAGCATGCCGCCCACGAAATCGGCTAGCCTGGCGACTTGATGCTCGCTGCACCACTCCTGCAATTCGTCCACAATCTTTTCGGTGGCGCAAGGATCCCAATAGCTGGCGGTGCCGATCTGTACAGCAGTCGCTCCGGCGAGCATGAATTCGACCACGTCGGCGGCGGTTGAGATGCCGCCCATGCCAATCACCGGAATTTTTACAGCGTGCGCCGCGTCATACACCATGCGCACTGCGATCGGCTTGATGGCCGGGCCAGAGAGTCCGGCTGTCACGTTGGCAATGCGCGGCCTGCGCGTCTCCGGATCAATCGCCATAGCGACGAATGTATTGATGAGCGAGAGCGCGTCAGCACCTGCCTCCTGCGCGACATAAGCCATTTGCGCGATGCTGGTCACGTTGGGCGATAGCTTGACAATCAGCGGCCGCCGCGCCACGCGCTTGGCGGTGGTGACGACTTCATCCAACGATCGTGGATCGCTGCCGAACTGCAAGCCTCCGTGCGCTGTGTTGGGGCAGGAAACATTCAGTTCGTAGGCGGCGATCCCTTCGCCTTCATTGAGGATTTCAATGGTGCGCTCGTAGTCCTCGCGCGTGTAGCCGAAAACATTCGCCACCACGACGATATTCTTGATTTCTCGCAGGTGCGGCAATTTCTCTGTGATGAACGCCTGCGCCCCGATGTTTTGCAAGCCAATCGCGTTCAGCATGCCGGCCGCGGTCTCCCACAAGCGCGGCGGAGGATTGCCAATCATCGGCTCCTTCGACAAGCCTTTCACCACCAGGCCGCCGATCTTGCCCAGGTGAATTACGTCCTCAAATTCCGCGCCGTATCCAAACGTGCCGCTGGCCGCAATCACCGGATTCTTAAACTCGATGCCTGCGATGTTCACGCTGAGGTCGGGAGTCATGGGTGGGGCTTTCCCTCCGGGCCAAAGCCCGAGCCTTTGATCCCGTAGCCCATGAAGCCGCTTGCGGGAGCCGGGGCGAGTGCCTCAGTCAAAACGCGCCCCACAGAGTGAGTCGGAGCGTTAATCCCCAACAGCGATGCAATCGTAGGTGCCAAGTCGACTGGTTCGACGCTGGTGCGATATGTGCCCGGCTGAAACGGCAGCCCATAAACAGCAAGGGGCACGTGAGTGTCGTAATTGTAGGGAGAAGTATGGTCGGTGCCCTTGCCCGGTCCCACTGTGTAAATATCAGGGACGCCCATCACGAACCAGCTTCCTTCCGGCGAATAACTGTTCAGATATTTCCGTCCCAGCGGCGTGTTGGGAACTTCGCCTTCAGCCAATTGCGATTTTGTGTAGTAATCGCGTGCCCCGCCTTGCTTCATCGCCTCTCCCACCGCCACTTCGGCGTCGTGCTCGTGTACGTGGGCCGCGGCAAAGGCGTCCTGATCGAGCCAGGCCAGGGGATAGTCGAGCTTCACGTAAGCGGCGGGATGACCGGAAGAGAATTTTGCGGTAAGCGCGCTGTTGATCTCTGCTTCGAGTTTTCGCGCGTCGAGATTCGCCGCCGGAATGCGCAGCTTCTTCACCGCATCGGGCAGTGAGGAAACGCCGTGATCGGCTGATAGGGCAATCCAAACATTCGCGAGACCGATCTGATGTCCAAGAAAATTAAAGAAGTCGGCCAGTTCACGATCCAGGTCGAGAGCCATCTGTTGCATCTCCGGAGAATCCGGCCCGACCTGATGTCCCAGGATGTCATTCGGTGAGAGGCTGATCGACAGCAAGTCGGTCGAGGGACCGCGGCCGATATTCTCGTAAACCATCAATTCTTTGGCGAACTCAAATTCGTAGTCGTTGCCGAAACTTGTGCTGCCGATCACTTCGTAAAATCCGGCTTCCGAACCGTCTTTCCCTTTGCGATGTGAGGTCGAACCAAGGACTGCCCCTTGCGCGCCTTTCCATTCGCGATCCCAATATTTTGCGGGACGAGTGGAGTTGAAATCCTGCACCCACTTGGGCAGGTCGTTGCGGTAATAAGTGGAGGTGATCCAC
>QIAK01000026.1:6328-8868 GCA_003225515.1 Acidobacteriota bacterium
AAATTCCAAAAATGCGAGCCTTGCCTTGTGTCGCCAGCTTGAGTTCGTCTCCCAGCGTGTCGGCGAGAAGATTGTGGGGCGAGGCGCCGGTCTTGTCGCCCGTGACGCCAACCAGTTTTGTGGCGTCATCTTCGACCGAAGTCACCATGCGTTTCTTCTTCTGATCCCACCATTCGTTGGCAGCGATCCCATGGCCGTTGCTGTAAGCTCCGGTGAACAGCGTCGAGTGTCCGGGCGCTGTGCGTGTATTCGCGTAATCGTAATTGCAGTTCGCAAAGTAGGCGCCGTGGTCGAGGAGAAGGCGGAAGCCCGCGTCTCCGAATTGGTCGCGATACCGTTCCAGGTAGTCGCCGCGGAACTGGTCGATCACGATCACCACAACCAGCTTGGGATGGCCGTTATACGCCGAGGCCCAGATGGGCGCTGAACTGACGAAATAACAGAATAGCGCCACTATCAGGACGAAGCTGGCGGCAGATCTGGGGGAACATCGCATTGCGAAGGTAGTTTACACAGGCGAGGCGAATCCGCCAAAACTGTTGGTACGATAAACAAACGCATGAACCATAACGAACGTAGAAATTGTTGGTTTTCCTTAGCGCACCTTCGTGTCCTTCTTGATTGATCGGGTTAGCGTGCGGCGTGCATTCACCGCCGCTTTTCCGATACATTAGTTAGTTCCCAATGCTCGATCGATCTCATGCTTGATCTTAATTTCGTTCGCGAAAATCTGCCGCTAGTCGAAGAAAAATTGCGCCAGCGCGGTATGGATCCAGCTGCCGTGCTCAAGGACTTCCGCGAGGTCGACAGGCAACGCCGTCAGGCCATCACCGAAGCTGAGACCAGCAAGGCTCAACGCAACAAAGCTTCAGAAGAAATCGCGAAATTGAAGAAGAGCGGGCAGGACGCCAGTTCCGCCATGGCGGCTACCAAGGACCTGCGGGAGAAAATTCAGTCCCTGGAAAAAACTGCAGCTGATCTGGATGCGCGGCTGCGCGATACTCTCGCCGGTATTCCCAACCTGCCGCACGCCAGCGTGCCCATCGGGCATAGCGCCGACGATAATGTTGAAGCGCGCCAGTGGGGCGCGCCTCCGAAATTTGATTTCACTCCTAAGCCACACTGGGATCTCGGCGCCGAGCTTGGGATTCTCGACCTGGAGCGCGCGGTGAAGCTTACCGGAGCGCGCTTCGCCGTCTACTGGGATCTGGGCGCGAAGCTCGAGCGGGCGTTGATGAACTTCATGCTCGACCTGCATACGCGCCAGCATGGGTATACGGAAGTTCTGCCGCCGTATCTGGTGAATTCGGAATCGATGTATGGCACCGGGCAGCTCCCAAAGTTCGCATCCGATCTTTTCCGGGTGCCGCACGGAGAAAAAGATTTATGGCTGATTCCCACCGCAGAGGTTCCGGTCACGAATCTTTATCGCGATGAAGTGCTCGATCAGGCGCGGCTTCCGATTTCACTTACGGCGTACACGCCGTGCTTTCGCAGCGAGGCGGGGTCGTACGGGAAAGATGTGCGCGGCATTATCCGGCAGCATCAGTTTCAGAAGGTGGAACTGGTGAAGTTCGCGCGTCCGGAAAATTCCTACGAGGAACACGAAAAACTTACGCATGACGCGGAAGAAGTTCTGCAGAAACTTGGATTGCACTACCGCGTGATGGCGTTGTGTACTGGGGACATGGGAGCAGCTTCGGCGAAAACCTATGACATTGAGGTCTGGCTGCCGGGGCAGCAGGTCTTCCGCGAAATTTCCTCGTGCTCGAATTTCGAATCCTATCAGGCGAGGCGCGCCAACATTCGTTATCGCCCCGAGGGAAAGAATAAGACGGAGTTCGTGCACACCCTGAATGGGAGCGGATTGGCCGTGGGTCGCACCTGGGTGGCGATTGTGGAGAACTATCAGCAAGCCGACGGGAGCGTAATCATTCCTGAGGCGTTGCGGCCATATATAGGCGCGGAACGGATTACAGCAAAGCAGTTTTAGATTTCGCGTTCGACGACCGACGACCGAGGACGGACGACCGACGACCGACGACCAACGACCAACGACCAAGTCTTCAACATTGCCAACCGAGGGAGCGATCACTAAACTTGCAAAGAGCAGAACTCACGTCCATCGCGCCTTTGCCAATGAACGCCATCTGGCGAACAATTCGCGGATACATTCTGTGGCAATACGAACGCGGCACGCTCCATTACGACATTATGGTGACGCTGATCATCATCTTCGTTCTGTTCTCGCCGCGCGTCATCAATTTCAACGACAAACCCATCGCGCGCATTCCGCATCCGACTGAGGTGGTGGTAACGGCCGACGCAGAGGGCCATCTTTTGTACCAGGTCACGGCCAGCGCCATTTCGATGGGGAATGATCAATCGGTACGCGAACAGTTGCTGCGGATTATCGAGCCAATTTCGGGTGCGGTTTCCATCGTGAGTTATGAAACCGTCCTCGACCGCAAGGGACAAGTACAGAGTTACAAGGTTCTGGCCAAGCGAGACTAAGCATGATCGAAGCGGACGTGATCAAG
>QIAK01000494.1 GCA_003225515.1 Acidobacteriota bacterium
GCATTTAAAGCAAGTGGGGTTTCAGTGTGAGCCGATCACAGCGGTGCCCACATTAGTGGTGGAGCGCAGCCTTTTCAGTCTGTGGCTATCCTGCACATTCAACAACTTGCAGGTTGCGGACGGCTGCGTAAGTCCTTCCAACTACGCGCAAGTCAAACCTACGGTGGGTTGCGGATCAGGACCCTCGTTCGGAGGTCAATGAGCGCTATGGCAATGTTTCGCCAGTTACCGGAACCGGTTGAACAAGATTGCGCAGACAGACACGATGATGAACAGCCCAATCAGGCTTAGGCCCAGTCCAATCAACCGCAACTTGCTTGGGCCACCAAAGTGGCCCACATCGAACGGCTTTAGGCCGAACTGTGCTGTCTTCTGCCACTTGTTGTAAAGCCGCAAGAACGTGGCCTGCGAGAGTAAGGCGTGCTTCCCCATTAACAAGACTGAACCGCCCAATGCAGTTCCGAACAGCCCGAATATGAAGCTAGTCATGTTACGCATGGTTTTGCTCGGACGCTACCATCTTAGCCTGCTCGTCAATTGTTCAAACCAGGCGGTTACAGTCAGAACCCGTGCTTCGGGCATTCTGAGTGCTATCAAGAATCATTCTTTAACCTCTCATTTCTCAACGCGAATCCAACCTGTATCGGTGCAGACCAGCTTCATCACTCCCCATTGCACTTTCGTCGCCGTGGGCTTGGCAACACCCTTCCAATCGCAGCCGGAACGTTGAATATCTCCTTTCTGCGCTTCAAGTCGGACCAGCCGATTCTTAGGAAACTCGATCCCCCAGTCGGGTCTCGCCACTGTATCTTCATATCGAAGAATCCGAAAATCTGAGAAAAGGTCCAGTAGTTCGTTATTACGATACGTAGCGTCCCCATCCAAGAGCCGGTCTCTCATCGTGTCTCTGTGAAAGTTCTCGATAACGACAATACCGACCTCTCTCAAGCTGGGCTTGAGTTTCGGCAGCAGGTCACGAAAGGGCTGGCAGGTAAGCACAATCAAGTCCCACTGGTTTGTTCCAAAGTCAAAATCAGTGTCGCTCTTTACGATTGCGTTGAGCCTGACCCCCAGCTTTTTAGCCTTTTTCCGCGCCTGTACCACCGCAACATCCGCTATATCGAACCCGGTAACGTCCCATCCGTGAGAAGCCAAATAGAGAGCATTTCTGCCTGAACCCATGCCGACGTCCAGTGCTTTGCCCGGTTTTCGATTGCGGACACACTCAACAAGAAATCCGTTGGGATTGTGATTGAACACCGACTCCCCACTGGGTGCATAGGCTCCGTAGTAGTCTCCGGCCTCGGGTTCCGATTGCTGAACGGCGGGCTTTGCGGCATCCTGCGCTTGAAGACAGACCGCGACGAATAGGGGAAACAGAAAACGATGCTTCATTGGCACTCCTCGGCGGCAGCACACCCGGAAGTATTGCTGAGTTTAGCCGATTGTGTGAGGGTCACGTACATCTGCCCAAGGAAGAGATCGTTTAGCTGATGAAATCAGGCGTTACACTCAGAATCCGCGTTTCGCCGCATTTTGAGCGTAATGGGGGATGTTACAACAGTTACGCCAGTCAATTGTTGCTGCAAGATCGTTGCTGCTTCCTCGTTCCTGTGCAGATGCTTTGTAGCACCATAGGAATGTTCTTGGAGGCGAAATAGCCAAATGGTTAGCGCAGAGAGTGGTCAGAAATGGCGTGGAGCCTACGCACGACGTGTATTAGGGCTAACTGTCTTGGGAACTGTCCTGACAGGTGGTATGACGGCTGAACAACAACGCCTCACTCCTCCTCTTCTATGGGGCGATCTACAGCCGGGACGATACGCAGTGGGCTTTAGGGTTCTATATAAGCATGACAGGGCCCGGAAGTGGCTGCCCTCAAAAGGTCCGAACCGAGCTGCCGCTGACCACGGACGTCCTATTCGCATTAGCATGTGGTATCCGGCTGTTCTTGCAAAGGGAGTCGAGGCTATGCGCTACGGCGATTACTTCCATTACGAGGGCGACAAAGAATTTCGTGTGTTGAACGATGAATTGGAGAAGTACGACCGAGGGAGTTGGCTAGAAGACCTCAATGAGGTCTCTCCTAACGGCGCTGAAATTTTTGCGACTCTTTGCGCCACTCCCGTGGCCGCAATCCGCAACGCTAGGCCAGCGTCCGGCCGATTCCCCGTTGTGCTCTACGCAGGAGGTCTCGGCTCTCGGGCGGATGCAAATGTCGAACTCGGGGAATACTTGGCCAGTCACGGTTACATCGTTGCGACAGTGCCTCAGCTGGGTCCTTCGGCGGAAGAAACCAGTCTCGAGACTACGGCCGGAGAGGCTGGAGTGCATGTTGGCGACTTGGAGTTTGCTCTCGGGGTATTGCGGAACCTCTCTGATGTTGATATCAAGCACCTCGCGATTGCTGGCCACAGTGCAGGCGGGGTTGCTGCGCTTCAATTCGCTATACGCAATGCGGAAGTAGCAGCCATAGTGGGGCTGGACGGTTCATACGGAGCGGCCCCAGAACCACATCGCACGGAAGAAGTCATGAAGGTCTTGAATCAGCTCCAGCCTGGCCACGTGAAGGCATCTCTGCTCGACATGCGCCGAGCCAATGGAGTTCAAGGGGCGCAGCTCGACCCCAGGGTGGTGGACCGGATGGCAAGGTCAGATCGCTACCTAGTCACATTTACCAAGATGTTCCACGGAGACTTCACAGAATTTGGAACGATTGGATTGAAATTGTTGGTCCCGCTACCACCCAACAATGACGGTCGGACGCGTGAGACTGGCTTCACGGGTAACCAACATGCGTATCGAGCAGCGCTGGATTTTCTTGATGCAAAATTGAAAGGAGCGCCTGAAGCACTT
>QIAK01000027.1:0-469 GCA_003225515.1 Acidobacteriota bacterium
GGGTGCGCCGGAATGGAAGGCATATGTTTTACCGGACGAATGCGGATGCGATCCGTCCACTACATGAGTGGACGAAGACCTTTGAACGGTTGTGGCAGCATCAGTTGCTCCGCGTAAAAGAGAGCGCGGAGGCGAAACAGAAGTTGTTGGACAAATTGTGAAAATGCGGTGAGGCAAACTGGAAAAGAAATTCAGAAGGTCTTCACTCAAAACATCTTGAACAGAAAATCTTGAATCAGAGAATTTGAAACAAACATCTTGAATCAGGAAAATTACACAAGGAGAAATCATGAGCTCACTAGCTACGGCAGGAATTGAGAATCTGACATTGAACATTATGCAGGAGATTCATGTGCGGGCGTCGCTGGAGGTGACGTTTGCGGCGCTGCTCGAACAGCTGGGTCCGGAGAACTCTTCGCCGGAGCAGGCGATGCCGATGAAGCTGGAGGCGTGGCCGGGCGGGCGCTGG
>QIAK01000027.1:554-10056 GCA_003225515.1 Acidobacteriota bacterium
CGAATTTGCAGTACCGCTTGAGCGAGGAAGATGGGGGAACGGTGATCCGGTTCCATCACACGGCGCTGGGGCTGATCCAGGATGAGCACCGGCGAGGCGTGACCAAGGGCTGGACGCAGATCCACGAGCGCGTGAAAGAGCGGGCCGAGCGCAAAGCAGCGCGGTAGGGAGGGAATATGTGTCCTGCATGCCTGGCGAGTGCTGCGGTCGTGGTAGGAAGTGTGACGACTACCGGCGGCGTGACCGCGCTGGCGGTGAAGTTGTTCCGCGGCAAGAAAAACGAGCATGGTTCCAAGAATACTGATGCAAAGAATACTGAGAGGAGAGATGACGATGGCGACAGCAACAAGTAGAACGTCGGTGGTGCCGCGGGCAGAGTGGCTGGCGGCGAGAAGGGAACTGTTGCGCAAAGAGAAAGAGTTAACGAGGTTGCGCGACGAAGTCAGCCGGCAGCGGCGCGAGTTGCCGTGGCAGCGAGTGACAAAGAAGTATACGTTCCATGGGCCGCAGGGAGAACAGTCGCTGAGCGATCTGTTTGAGGGACGAAGCCAGCTGGTTGTGTATCACTTCATGTTCGGTCCCGGGTGGAGGGAAGGATGCCCGGGCTGCTCGTTTCTGGCGGACACGTTTGATGGATGCACGGTTCATCTGGCGCATCGGGACGTGACCTTCATGGCCATTTCGCGGGCGACGCTGCCCGAGATTGAAGCTTTCAAGAAGCGCATGGGATGGAAATTCAAGTGGTTCTCGTCATTCGCGAGCGATTTTAACTTTGATTATCAGGCTTCATTTGCAGAGGAGGACCGGGCGAAGGGAAAGCTTCTCTACAACTTCGAGATGACAGAAATTCCGGTGGAAGATCTTCCGGGGATGAGCGTGTTCTTCAAAGATGAAGCGGGAGAGATCTTCCATACTTATTCCAGTTATTCGCGCGGACTCGATCCCATGATCGGAACGTATCAGTGGCTGGACCTCACGCCGAAGGGACGCGATGAAGAAGGGCTGGCGCAGCCGATGGCATGGATGCGGCATCATGACAAGTATGACGATAACTATCGCGTTTGAAGGGGCGTGCTGCTCGGAGAAAGTGCGGGCGTGAAGGTGTGGTAGCGCGAAGACCGTCGGCACTACGGCCCTAGTTCCGGGCCGCCTGGACCGGGGCGGCGGTACATGAGCACTTAATGTTAGCGTTTGTAGATTGTGGTGTCGGGGTGATAGTTGCGCCAGTCGAACCAATAATCTTTCAGCGCAGGGATGCGATCGAGGCACTTGCCTTGTGAGGGCCCGGAGATAGCGCAGCCCTGGAAGTTCCATTCGCTGGCGGTGGCGGTGTCGAGCAAGATCCACGGCTTGGGGGCGGCGGATGGAGCGACGGGTTTGCCGGTCTTCGCGTCGTCTGCTTTTGCTTTCACGTCGCCGGAGCTAGCGGATTTAGTTGCAGACGGTGGATCGTCTTTTGACGCGGCCGGTGGATCGGTCTTTGCGACGGCGGGCGCCTCCGCCTGGGGCTCGCCTTTGAGGAAGAACTCAGCATCTTTGCCGTCGATTCGGCTGACGAAGACGCGGAACGATTTGCTATCCGGTCCAACAGCCACCAGTAGCGGAGTTCCGTTGACGCGGTCGAGGACCGGAGACTGTTTCACGAGCGCGTCCCACGGGTATGCGCGGCCAGGGCCTGCGATCTGAAGGCCTACGACGACATCGCGAGATTTGAGTTTGGCAACTTCCGGCTCCCAGTTGCTGTCGTACTCCTTTATATACTTCGGGACTCCGGCCAACACTTCTCCGTTGGAAAATTCTGACTTCCATTCGCCGAAGGTCAGTTCATCACTCAGGACCAGATCGAGCGCGGCGCCCTTCATGGGTCCGGAGATGGCTTTGCCGGTAATCTGCTGCCACCATGTCCCGGTTTCTTTATCGCGCATGAGGAAGTTCTGGTTGTTGATGCCGGCAAGATAAAAGTGCAGAACCTTCCCGTTTACAGTTCGTGTCCACACCAGACCGGTGTGACAGAGCGTTCAATAAGTGACGGCTATCGGGACGCCGCCGACTACGTCATTCACGATGTGGTGATAGGCCATTTCGCGGATGGGATAGGCGCGCGCGTCGGAGCCGAAGCGCAGGGCCAGAATCATTTCGGATTTGTCGAGCTTACTGGCGGACGCGGATTCGAATTGCGCACTCGGAACTGGATGGAACATCCACTCAAAATAATTCAGACGAGACATGACGGCGGAGAATGCGACCAGCACCATGACGAGCGCGATAGCAACTTTACGCCAACGAGTGGACGCCGCCCAGAGGGATAATGCGAATACTAAAGAGACGAGGCCGGCAGCGAGAGTCGCCCAGGGGGCACGCTGTCGGATGGCCAGGGCGAGAGCCAGGGCGGAAGGAGTCTGATGATGGAAAGGCCGGATGATGAATGCTGGGATGAAAAATAATGCGATCGCGGTGAGTGCTGACGCGATGAAGATTCCCCAGGTTAGTGGGCGATTGGCCATGGCGTTGAGTATCCTCGCAGAGGGGTGTGAGTGCCGCAATAGTATGTCTATACGAGTGGGATTATAAAGTGCGTGGCATTCCTGGGCGGGGTTCTTGCTGGGGGAGATTCTTCCCTCCGCCTGAAAGGCGGCTCCGGTCAGAATGACGGCAGTCGCTGTTAATTTTTACGGGTCTGACGCGCGCCTGAAGCCGCGCTCTTCCACCAGTGCGGCCTTTCACGACCAGCGCGCCGTTTCAGAGCCGCCGCCCCCTCTCACAACCCGGCGCCCTTTCAGAACTGAAATGCTCGATGCATTTTCGCAGCTTTATCTAGGGGTAAAGTTCTGGTGATAGCTGAGGTTCACCACGTCCTGGAACATAGGCGTGCCTGGAGGCAGGTTCGCGGGGTTCAGGAAAAGCGTGTCAAAGGTGTAGCTACGCGTTGGCGGATTATAGACCGTGGTGCAGCACTTGAAGATTCCGGTGTTGTATTCGGAGTAATACATGCTGACCAGCGATCCGTTGTAGTAGAGCGTCTTTCCGCCCCAGCTTTCGAGATAGCGCAGGAAGTTGTGCAAGCCGCCGTCGGTACCGAAGTCGTTGCTCACCCCGCCCCAGGTTGGGATTGGGAAGGGAACGTTCTTGCCGCCAGCGACTGCCATGCGGTAATAGCTGGTAGCGGCGCCACGTCCGCCAAGGTTAGTCGGATTGTTGAGGCTGTTGGCGTCCGTCCAATTGGTGGAGAGCAGGGTAACGGCATCGGCGATGATGCCCGCCGCGGCATGAGGAGTGTTATTGCTGCCGCCGGTCCAGAAGGGATCGGCTGAACTGCTGTTGTAGTTGCCCTGAACGTAGACGGGATTTTCCGAGGTGACAGTAAATCCACCCAGACCGTTGTCGGCACGAGTGGGCAAGTAGCTTTTTCCAGCGGCGTCGGCGCCGGCGGCCACCAGTTTCAGAACGTGGCGCGCCCCGGAGACCGCATTGCTCAAAGCAGTCGTGTTGCAGGTCGTGGTCAAGTACGGATTAGGCGGAGCAGTGTTGGTGTTGACGCCGAATCCATAGCCGATGTTCTTGGCGCCCCAGTTGTCGAGCGCCCCGTTTTGGTCAACGTCTTCGGGCGAGTAGGTGTAATAGGTCGTGGGCTCGAGCACGCCATCAGGAGTGATGGAGTTGTTGGGCTGGGTGGAGTTGACTACATCTTCCAGACCGGCTTCACCACTGATCACATTCGCCTTCGTCTGTCCGCCATTGGATGGATTCGGATCAGGCAGCATGCCGCGATGATCGGAGAAATAGAGGATGTAGCCGTTCTGGTTGGTGAAGTTCACCGATAGGCCGGGATCGCCGCCATACGGGCCCGCACCTTTCAGCCATTTGGCGAGATTGCCAACGTTAATCTCAACGGCGTTCATGATGCCGTTGACGGCGCAGCCATTGTTGGCGTCGCGCATCTCACCTTCGCGTGTGTCGTAGAAGTTAATAGGATAGAAATCGTAAGGCGTGCCGCCGGCCGGAGTAGTGGCGGTTGGGTTCATCTGCTGCAGCATGATGATGGCATTCGGATTGTAGGGATCGGCGCCCGCGGTCCCAGTTGGTCCGGTGGGCGGCAGGTTGTACTGGCGTGTGAAACTCCAACTCAGCCATTTTCTGGTGACGCCAACCCAATTGCCGGCGTTGTTGAGATACTCAACGCGGATCCACGCGCCTTGTCCTCCCGCAGGAATGCCTGCGGTGGTGAGTTCGCCGAGCAGCGGGTATGAGGTCCAGCCGGGATATCCGACAGGGTTGACCCAGTTGTTGAGCGATGGGACCGTCCGCGCCATTCCATAAAATTCCATGCCGCTGACAGAGGCACCCGCCGTATTCTTCAGAGCTGCTGCGGGAGGAATCACCCATCCTGTGTTGGGAACGAATTGCACATCGTCGGCGTCGAGCGCGCTGGTGCCGCGTTCGGGATGAAGATCGGCGACGGTGTCGGCGAGCAGAACGCGAATCTGCGCCTTGTTATACAAGCGCGAAGTTCCCAGCGCACTGGTTGCGGATTCGCCGGGCTGCGGCTTGCGAATCAGCGCAATCGGATCGCTGCAGGGCGGAGGATTGCTGGTGCAGCTGTTCTGGACAAAGGGCAACTGCATGTTGGTGACGCCGGTCAGGGAGTTGGCAACGAAATAGTTGAGAGTGCCTGACGAAATGGTCTGAAATTTGTTGTTGGCGGAGCCTGCCACGCCGGGGAAACCGCCGCTCCAACTGGCATCCCCCGGAACGGTTCCGGCGCCGGGTAGGGCATAGCAATTGGATCCGGTGGGTGGAAAGGTATTCAAAGGGCAGCCGGCGCTGGCGATGGGAACGAATACCGTGCCCCCGTACCCGGTGCTGGTCATGTGGCCGTTCTCCAGCTGGTCCATGACGATCTGCTTGTAAGCGGCTACTTTGTCGTTGAAAACCAGGTCGCCGCCGGCGGCCAGGAACAAGCTGCCATTGGTGTGAACACGGCCACCAAAACTGAAGTTAGGGCCGGGGAAATAGCTGCAATCAAAACCGCAGAAGACGCCGAATTGAAAAACCGGAATCAACGAGACTTCTACCTTCCGTGTCATGTTGACGGTAGCGCCTGCGGGACGAGAGGCGATGACCTGCATCGTCATGGGAATGATTTCGGCGTAAAGACCCTGATTTGCACCGGCGCTGATCGTGTTCCAGCCGCTGACCGGATTACCACCGGCATCGAGCGGGTAGGTGATGCTCTCGGAGTAAGTCATTCCGCTGACCATGGCGGGAGTCGGAGGATAGTTGACCAGGTTCTGAATTTGGGCGTTGCTGGGAATCATGTACTGGGTGTAGAGCGAAGAAAGATCGGCGGTGAGCTTCTCCATACCGGATTCGGCGCCGTAATAAGCGAGGTTGGTCTCGAGGTCATTGCCGCTCATGCGCGACTCGTTGGTGACCAGGTACAGAAGGCCCGCGGCTACGCCCGAAAGCAGCACCAGGATGAGCAGGGCTGCAATGAGTGTGAACCCCTCCGAATTTGTCTTTCGCTGCACCATTGAATTCATCTCCTGCTCGCTACTGATAGCGATTACGAAATGCCATGTTGCGGGCGCTGACCGAAGTCGCGAGATAAAGATTCTGCGACCGGTTGCCGTGATTGATCATGCTTTGTCCCATGATGACGATGTTGACCTTCTGCACCAGGTTGGGCGAATCGCCCGCCCCTAGAGGATTGGCCTGGTTCGCTTCGAGCGCGGAAGTTGCCGAGTTATAAATGTCGTAGGAAAATTGCAGGTTGATGATGTTGTCGGCCACCGGCACGGGAGTGAGTCCGTTGACTTGCCGCATCAGGCGCGGCGTCTGGCCGGCGGGCGGAACGGACAAATAATAGGTGACGGCGAGGAGACGATACGCGACAGTGTTTGCGCCTCCGGAAATGGATGCAACGTTATTGGTGGCCGCGCCGCCCTGGTTGATGTTCAGGGGATCGAGATCGTTAAAGGTAATGCTCGTCGGACCAATGGTCGTCACTTCGCCAACTGCGGTGCCCAGACTGTTGCTGAGCATGATGAGGTCCCCGACTTGAATTGCACCCGGTGAGTTGATGGCGGGCGGAGCCGGAACATAGCTGGCATTGGGTGTGAGAGTGATGGTGTCAGGAGTGGGGAAAGTGATGTCGTACTCCCACATCGGAAAGTTGTAGTCGGCGTAGATGGAAGTGATACTGTCGTTCACTGCCGGCGCGGGCGCAGCGGTAACCACTGCACCACCTTCCACACCATTGTTAAAGCCGGGGATGATGCCGTAGAGATAATTTCCAGTGGGGTAAGTATCGCCCGGAACGTGGCAGGTGCCGGACTGGTCGCAGCCATAAAGGGAGAAGCCATTGCTGCCGGCGCCTGTGGGCAATTGAATTCCGCCGGAAGGCAAGCCCGCGCCAGCCATGCTGATGTCCTTGACCATGAGATCGATGGCGGCACGCATATTCTGCTGAGTCTCGGTGCGCTGGGTCAGGAGCATGGCGGACTCCATGCCGGCTTTGAAGAGCCCGGCGAGGGCGCCCATCACAATCAAACCTAGCGCGATGGCAACCATGAGCTCCAGCAAAGTGAAGCCGGGCTGCGTTTTTCGAGTTGGCATCTTCATGTTTACCATCATGTGTCCTGTCGCTGTGCCTTAGCGGAAGGCCGAAATCAGCGCGTTGACCGTATATGCGCGGGGAGTCTTGGATCCAGCCGTGGTGTAGCCGACCGTCACGGTGACCTGCTTAAGATTTGGATTAATGGTGCCATCGGACTCGAGCACGGAAGCGATTTGAATCTGGCGTTGGAAATAGGCCAGGCTCATCGCGGTGTCATCGGCGGTTCCCAGTATTCCGTCGGGACCGGGGAGCGTAATGCACTCGGGTCCAGTGGGGCAGACGCCGGTAGCTGCGAAATCGACGTCGTCGGCCGTATTGACCAGACCATCGGGCCCCGCGGACTCCAGCGGAGTAGGGCCGTCAGTAAAGATTCCTCCGGAAGAGATGTTGGCGATTTGCGGGAAGGTGATTTGCTGGGTGTTGCGCGCCGTGTAAATGCTTTCCATGGCCTCGAGGGCTTTTTGGCGGGCGATCAGGTTTTCCTGCGCGTTCTGGGTCGCCGCCACAGCGGTGCCGAAGACGGCTAGCACTGAAACGACGCCGATGCACATGACGGCGATCGCGATCATGGTTTCGAGAATCGTGAAGCCGCGTTGCTTGAGTGCGCGAGAGCGATTCGTCATTGTTGCACCCACTGGTTTCCACCCTGGTTATAGAGCCGCCAGCCGCGTACTCTTCCGGTTGTGCCAAAGACAGAGACGGCGCGCGAACTATAAAGATCGCCTGGGAGGGTCAAGTAGAGGACGCCACTGTTGTAGTTGCCGAGCGTGTCCTGCGAAGATCCGTCAGGCATGAACATGATGTAGTTCTGGCTGCCCAGGCCCATGCCTTGGTCGAAATCGATTGCAGTGCCGCCGGTCCCGAAGCTGTCGGGCGCGGCAGCGGGAAATCCGGCCTGCACCGCGAATTGAATGTCAGGGGGAAGCGTGTAAGTGGCGACGGTGACTGGAGGCGGCGATACGGGCAGACCCACGCCCCAATACTGAACCGTAATCGTTCCGGGACTGGTGAAGGTGAGGATGTAGCGTTTGCTCTGCGAGATCGACTGGTTTCGATAATTGCGGATGACGGAAAGCGTGGTGTCGTAGGCGGCGTCGACATGGTTCTGTTTGAACAAAGGCATCAGAGCCATAAACGTGACCCCGGCCATGGTCATGCCAATGGCAATCGTGACCAGCAATTCCACTAGCGAAAACCCTCGAGTCTCTTTCGTTCTCATAAACTCATGCGGAGGAGGAGCAACCAGTTGCTACTTTTCGGCCTTTCTGGCGCCGTCACCCTGCTGGCGAGCGCGGCATTCTGGTGCTGACTGGCACTTCTAAAGTCGCTATGGATCACGCGATATTGATCATCTTAGGAAGAGCTGGATGCGTCAAAGTACCGAGGTGCCATGCCAGGTCTATGGTCCGTTAGTCACTCACAGGTGGTTACTTAGTTTTTGGTAAACGGTTTTGAGGCTTGACCTCGGAATTCGGACCTCGGACCGCTGACCCTGACCTCTGACTTACGATTGAAATTGTTGCGCCAGTCGAATCATTAGGAAGGGGAAGAAAATGGCTGCAATCATTGCGAAATAGGTATGTGCGAGTATTTCTTCATCGACCAATAGGGAGGCGTTAGGGCTACTTCCGGCGAAGGTGTGGGCGATGGTTGCTTGCAGAACGAAGTTGAGCGCTGCGAGCAGGAACACCGGCAGGCTGCCCAGGCAAGCGGCGGCTAAAATCCCCGGTTTGGCCGAGCGCTGGTGCGCCACCGCCAGATAGAGTCCTAAATTGACTGAAACGGTGAAGAGAATCATCAGGGGAGTGAGCCGCGCACTTTGCCAATTCGCAATGATGATGCGGGGAAACGAAACCGGGAATAGTACGAGCAGCAGTCCGAAAAATAGAGACACATACGCCAGTGTGGCCGCGGGATCGGCCAGGCGCATGGCCAGGGTTCCACGTCGTTCTTTCACCAATGCTGGGGCTGCGGCGCTCATAGTGCGATCACCTTGGCGAAACGGTCCAACAGGATTTCAGTTACGGCGGCGAGACTGAAAACAAGAAACGCCAGATTCCGGGAATCGCGCCAGGCCCGGCCGGGAGTGAAGCGGATCCCGCTGCTGCGACGGCAGTAGGCTTCGATCCACACCGAGCCGGCCATCACGCCGGTCAAAGCCAGGAAAACGGAACCGAGTGCAATCGTATAAGAAGAGTACTGAGATTTTTGTAGGTCCCAGATCACCGAGATGGCGAGCATCAAGCCGACGAGTCCTAACTCGCCACTCTGGAAAAGTTGCTTCAGCCGCAGTTGCATCGTGACCTGGTGCTGATGGGCCCAGGCTCGCGCCAAAACCCAGGGCACAAGAATCCCAAGGCTCAGGTAAAGAAGAATCCAGAGCAGCCATTTGGCCGCCGCCCAGCCGGTGGTCAATTCGTAGATGTGCAATGCGGGCATGGAAAGATGATCGTATGCGGCTTTTTCAGGGGGCATCAAGTTACCGTAGATATGGGCCGCCAGATTGCGGTGCGCGATTTACTTCCCGATTCACTTTCCGACTCACCTCCTGATTCACTCCTGATTCAGCACAGGGGCGGAGGAAATCTATAGGACGCTCTCAGGACGGATGACCCTGGTAACTTGTGGGATGGAACGAGTGGAACCTAGGATGGGGGCAGGTATGACTCTATCTGCTTTGCTCGTGTGCGTTGACGAAGCGCCGGCCCAGGTGCTCCGCCGTGTCCTGGAAGAACTAAGTATTCAAGTTGAAGCCTGCCCGGATTTCGTGCGGGCCGGCATACGGCTGGCTCAGGAGCGATTCGACGTGGTGATCGTCGACGGCTCCACGAACGCGCAAGTGGTTTCGCTGTTGCGCGATAGCCGGCAGTCGCGGGTGAATGAGGG
>QIAK01000027.1:10283-11529 GCA_003225515.1 Acidobacteriota bacterium
CATGACGGCATGTCGGTAAAGTTTGGCAAGAAGTTGCCGCCGGTCAGCAAAGTGTATTTTCAGTTCAAGCTGCCGGGGCAGACGGCGAATGTCCGTTTATCGGGTCAAGTCGTGTGGCAGGATTGGAATGGGCGTGCGGGAGTTCAGTTTGTGGATGTGCCGAAAGCTTCGCGGCGCTTGCTGACTGATTTTGTTAGCGCTCATGCGCCGGATGGATCAAGGCAAGAACAGATTTCGGCAGTCACGGTGGAAATGGAAGAGCCGCTGCAACTGACCACCATGTCGGTAGCGCAGCAGACACACGGTGATGCTCAGGGCGGCGCATATCAGGCGGCTCCCTTGCAGTCCGCGTCATCGCATTCAGAAGCGGACAACCGGCGCACACAAGCGCGCTATGCCTGCCGGCTGGGTGCGGAAGTCTACCTTACGGGAACTTCGGTTCCGAATCATTGCTGCCTGACCGACTTGAGCTCGGGCGGATGCTATCTGGAAGTTCCGCTGTCGTTTCCGCGAGGCGCATCGGTCGAGATCGTGGTTCGTACCTACGAAATGAAGCTGCGCTTGCGGGGCTTGGTGCAGGCATCTCATCCCGGCTACGGAGTGGGCGTGGCGTTTGAGTTGAAGGCGAAGGAAGAGCAGGCCAACGTAAACAAGTTGATCGAATTCGTCGCTGCGACATTGAAGAGCGAGTAATTCAACATCGCGTCCCGCGTCTCAAAGCGTTAGCCCCTGCGATGAGTGGTCTGGCAACGCCTTCCCACGCGCTCCAAGCGCGAAACCACTTTCCCTCCACACCGTGGAAAATGGTACTGACATTGAGCCGATACCATTCCTCAGTCCTGCCGGGAAAGTAAACGTAACCGTGCTCTGTCGCCGGATCATATTCATAGAACACAACGTAGATGAGTCGCTCGTCCGGCATTTTGGCGTAGAACGACACTTCGTAGCGGTGCAGTCCACTGGGGTGATCTGCTAATGGCTGCGACCAGTCAACGATGAAGCTCTCTGTACTTGGCATAGAGCAAGCCCCGGTACAACTCGTCCCAGTACCCGTCCAGACAAAGAAGTTGGCCAGCGTCTTCGGGTCCGTGATTTCGATTGGAGCGCTGAGGTCAGCGCCTTTAATTATGATCTTTGAGGTTTCAGCTTTCGCGAACAACACGGCAGGAATTGCTATCAAAAGGAGAAGGACCAAAACCGAGAGCAGTCGCTTCACGGTTCACCCCCACATATTGCCTAAATTAGA
>QIAK01000028.1:0-2731 GCA_003225515.1 Acidobacteriota bacterium
CCCGGCCCTGAGCCAATTCCCGCCAACGCGCTCATCGAAGGTTACCCTAAGCCCGGTAACGGCGATCGTCACGTGCTGGTGCTCGAAAAAGATGGCTGCTGGCTCTATGAGCTTTACAATGCCGCAGTGAAGAGCGGGAAATGGAGCGCCGACTCTTCTGCCATCTGGGACATGACCATTAACGAGCAGCGCCCCTACACCTGGACATCGGCCGATGCCGCCGGATTGCCGGTTTTTGTTGGGCTTGCGCGCTATGATGAGGTTGCCGCAGGTGCCATCCACCACGCTTTGCGTTTCACTTTGCCCAGTTCACAGAAGGCCTTCGTTCTTCCCGCCACTCACTGGGCCTCGACCATAACCGATCCGAATGCTCCGCCGATGGGGATGCGGCTTCGTCTCAAGTCGAGCTTCGACATCTCCGGTTACCCGGCAGATGATCAGGTGCTTCTGACGGCAATGAAAAAGTATGGACTGATTTTCGCCGATAACGGGAGTGCAATTTTTATCAGCGGAGCGCCAGACGATCGTTGGAACAACACCAATCTGAACTTGCTCAAGCAGATTACCGCTTCCAGTTTTGAGGTTGTGCAGACCGGCACGATCTACACGCCTGCGAACGTTCCTACAGGTGCATCCCCCACCATCGGCAGCTTTACGGCAAATCCATCGACTGTTTCGGCGGGCCAGCCGGTCACCTTGAGCTGGAGCACTAGCAACAGCACCTACAACATTGTCGATCCTCAAGCAGGCCCGGTTCGCGGAACCAGCGTTGTAGTGACGCCAACCGTCACGACCACGTACACGCTGTACTCCACCAATAGCTTTGGGCGCACGACGGCTACCGCAGTCGTGACAGTTCACTGAAGAGTTCACTAAGAAAGAGGAACGCCGTTTACAAACCTCGAGATGCGGCAGGAGACGCTGTTCTCCTGCCGCTTCACGAACCTAGTCTTCGCATGCAGTCCTGCAGAATCTCGGCTTCCCATGCCGGACGACGCGGACTTCTCGGGTGCGGGAGATTGGTTGAAATTCGTCCTGCCATGTGTAGAAAAATAGCGGCGGAATGTTTGTACGCCGCAATCGGTTCGCGGAATGCTACGTTGCCCAGATGCTGCAGAGCCTCAGAGAGTTCGTAGTAGCGGGCGTCGCCTGCTGCCCAGAGCCGATCCCGTTCGGCAAATCTTTCTGGAGAAAACGTGGCTAATCCAAGCAGATAATCGGATCCGTACTCGATCATATCGATGCCCAGGTCATTTCCGGTAAAGATGCGGAAGTCCGGGCGATACTTATCGCGCATGGCGAGGCGGTCCAGCTCCAATAGACGGTCGAGAGAAGAGTGCTTCATTCCCTTCAATTCAGGAATCTCAAGAAGTCCTCGAATCGTGCTTTCATCAAAAATCTCGCCGTTCGGCGCGAACCTGGGACTTAATTCAAAGGCCAGCACCTGCGGAAAACCTTTGCAGATAGAGGCATACGTCTTGATTTTTTCCGGGGCTGATTTACCGTGGAGCCTTGCAGTCTGAAATAAGATCGGTAATGCGCCAATTTCAGTAATTCCGCGACATCTCCCTCTCCGCTTTCGATATACGCCCCCGCCACAAACATCACATCTTTTCCTAGGGCCTCGCGCGTCCAGCGCAGAACCTCGTGCTTTTCTGATTCCGTGAGAAGGTTCACGTAGCCGGTGTCCATGTTCACGGCGTTCATCAAACCAATATGGTTAGTCGAGACGAGATTCTTTTGAAAGGCATCGACGTCAACGCCTCCGTCAGCCCGATAG
The DNA here is from genome assembly GCA_003225515.1 of Acidobacteriota bacterium. Classification (GTDB taxonomy): domain Bacteria; phylum Acidobacteriota; class Terriglobia; order Terriglobales; family Acidobacteriaceae; genus Sulfotelmatobacter. Next base: position 1,781 of record QIAK01000028.1, read on the forward strand.
GGCAACAGAGCGGCGGCGATGCCGTGCACTTTGCGCCGAAGCTTCTTGCGCCTGCTAAGAGCCTCGATGGTCCTGTGCTCGGGGATTCGGTCAGCAGTGCTATTCACTATTTTTCCCTGAGAGTTCGGCTGAATGCTTTTTCATTTCTGTCAATCGCTCCGCCAATTCCGAGTCTTTGTAGTAACCGTCCAGGGGATAGCAGCCGGATGGCAGCCCCTTTCGTGGAGCGGTAGTGCAATCACTGAAAGTTCTGCAAATTAGTTTGCGCTGCAGGGGTCGGCCCTCCGTGGCATCCCACAAAATTTCAGGATACGACAACGCCATGCGGCCAAGTCCGACGGAATCAACCCATCCCAGCCGCACTGCGGCTTGAGCTACGTGCGGTAAGAACTCCTGCAGGTAACTGTAGGCGGATCCGACAAAAACCAGGTTGGGGAATTGTTGTTTAAGGCGACGCGTCGCCTCCATTTGGCGAGCGACTCCAATCAGCGGATCTTCCGGCGGCTGATATCCATCCGATGGCGGATAGAGTGCAGGGCGCTGAATGTGCGGATTGTAATATGGGCTTCCCGCGGTGAGGTTGACCAAAACAATCTTCAACTCTTGTAACAGCTCCAAAAAACGGATTGGTTCACTCAGGTCTGTCTCCCTGGGATTCAGCGGGTTCACTCCGAAGCCATATCGATAAGGAAGCAACTTCTCGAAAGAGACGGGAACTCCGGGGCCTAGCTTTCCATTGGAGGACCGCTGCGGATCATGGTGGAACGGAACTGTATCAAAGGCGGAAAGCCGGACTCCGATGAGAAGATACGGCGCAGCAGCGCGAATGCCGTCGACGATTCGCCTTAAGAAGCGAGTGCGATTTTCAAAACTACCGCCGTACTCTCCCTCTCGCGTATGCGCACCCAGCAATTCGTGGCCGAGATAGCCATGGCAATGCTTGATGTCGAC
>QIAK01000028.1:2756-10634 GCA_003225515.1 Acidobacteriota bacterium
GCGGAATGAAATTTATCGATAATCGCATCCAGGTCCGTATCCCCGAGCAACGGAAAATCTTCGGGGAGCCGAAGCCGCCGATCCAAAATCGGATGATGAAAGGCGATTCGCGGCTCCGGGCCATGTTCCGTAGGCCGAGAGTAGCGTCCGGAATGGGTTAACTGCAGCCCAATAAGCAATCCATCATCGGAACCTGTTGTACGCCGATGCTCTTCGATCAATGCCGCTCGCAATTGCGCCAGACCCTGCTCAGTATGTTCCGCCATGAGCAACTGATTTGGATTCGCGCGTCCTTCAGGAGAAACCGCGACCGCTTCCCCTCCCCAAATCAATTTTGCTCCGCTGGCGCCGAATCGCCGCCAGCGGCGAAGCGTATGCTCCGTTGGATTGCCTTGGTGAGTGCCGTCCCAACCTTCCATGGGTTGGACGGCAATGCGGTTTCCGATTTTGATTTTGCCGAACTGGATGGGCAGCCGCAATGGAGACTCTGAGCCCCGCAGGATTTCGGCGTCGCAGGGGATATGCACTGCAAGCGACGCCACGTGCTCCTGAAACCGTGACACTTCTTTCACGGTTGCTAGTCGAAGGATGTCGGGTGCGCCGTCCATGCTTGTCTGAAATGCGATGAGGAAAAACTTCGCCGGAGCTGCGAGTTTAGCATCCGGCGGAATTCACTACTGAAAACGGTATCCCGGCTTGAGTGCGCAACGATACACGCTGGTGTGATCTGGATTCACAATAGCATTGCAGTTTGCCCAGCTTAAGAACAGAGCCGGCCCGAGCGGGAAGATAATCGTTTCTCCCGCAATATCCGCCTCCATGCTTACGGCTTGAGCGTCGGTCGGCAAGGTGAAACTAAGTGCCGAGCCAAAGACTACCGGATACGATTCGTGCTCTATCGGGCCCTGCATCGTGTGGACTACTTCCGCTTCCACGAGGAAGGTCGCCGGATCGGACCAGTCGCGGGCAGACACGGTCATTTTCTGAGTGTTTCTGGAAGCTTCGTCGCCCTCGATTCTCGTAAAGGGGCACGGCCCAGCAATGCAGGAAACACGTGTGTTTTCAAATTCATTACCCGGACCCGCATCCAAGCTCGCGGACGAAATCGTCGCTTTCCACTTGCCATCGGGCGAACATGGGTTCCGGCCCTTGCATGGAACGTTGCCAACATTTTCAACCTCAAACGTTTTTACCGCGCTCCCCACGTTTACTTTTCTCAACGCCTTGGTCGAGTATCGCACTCGTACATTGCCCACGGTGATCAGTGGACGATTCGGAGTGTTCTCTTTACTGGCGGATAAAGGTGTCAAATAGACCACGTAGAGTTTGTCGCCTGCGAATTCCGGAAGCGCAAGAGGACGATAGTTGGGATGCTGGAACATCAACGTGATGGCGTGACCCCGCCGGATTCCCTGACGCAATTTCAAGCTGAAGAATCCCGATGAATCGGACTTGACCGGAGCCGAACCTGTATCTGCTGCCGCACTGACTTCGACACCGGCGATAGGTAACTGCTTTCGAGGATCCTTATCCTTAACGGTTACTGCACCAACAATGGTCAACGGCTTCAAATGCTGACGCCGGAAAAATACGCCCGCAACAACAATACCAGCGGCCAGAACCAGAATGATCAAAACCACGATTTTTCTTCTTACGGTCATCAATTGATCCTTGAAGATTTTACGAGAGACAGTCCCGAACTGCATCTTAAAATGTCTGCTTGTGCGCGCTCGGGTTCAGCCAGATACCTTCGCAATTACTCGATATTGGATCGCTTCGCGTGACACAATGGAATGATGCGTCCCAAGAAACCTTCACGACGTGATTTTGTGAGACAAGCCCTCGGCCTGGGGGCATGCCTGCCATTCGCAGGACTGGCATTGTCGGAAGTAAATCGATCCGATAAGGCTTCGGTTGCGACTGTTAATTCAGGGGCGATTTCTCCTGATACTGAGAAATTCCTCGATGACCTCGAAAGAGCCAATTTCCAATATTTTTGGGAGCAAGCCAATCCTAAGACGGGATTGGTCAAAGATCGAGCTAGCGTTCGCAACGACGACACCAGAATTGTCGCCAGTATTGCCGCTACGGGCTTTGGATTGACCGCGCTATGCATTGGTGAAAAACGTGGATTCATCTCGCGCTCAGAAGCGCAGGAGCGGGTGTTGGCAGCTTTCGAGTCGCTATGGGCGAAACTGCCGAACCATCGCGGATTCTTCTACCACTGGGCGAACATTAATACTGGGGAGCGTGTCTGGGATGCGGAAGTCTCCTCGGTCGATACCACCATTCTGCTCTGCGGACTCCTGGCTTGCCGCGAGTACTTCCCCGTAGCGGAAGTGCAAGGACTTGCCGACGCCATATTTGCGCGCGTGGAGTGGACCTGGTTGTCGGAAGATACTGCCCTTCTCCCCCACGGATGGACGCCGGAGATGGGCTTTCTTCCTTATCGCTGGGACAATTACAGCGAATTGATGATGATGTACCTGCTGGGCCTTGGTTCCACATCGCATCCGCTGCCCGAGGCAGCGTGGGGCGCGTGGAAGCGCATGACATTCGAATATGACGGCCTGCGATATATCGGCTCATTCGCGCCTCTGTTTGTACACCAGTACTCTCAGGCTTGGTTTGATTTCCGGGGAAAGCGCGACAAATATACCGACTATTTTCACAATTCAACCATAGCCACCGAAGTGCACCGTCGCTTCTGCCTGGAGTTGGCCAAGCAGTTCCCCAGCTATAGCGAGGACTTGTGGGGAATCACGGCCTCAGATTCCGTGAAGGGATACGTGATTTGGGGTGGGCCCCCTGCGTTCGGACCCATTGATGGCACCATCGTACCCAGTGCGTCTGCGGGCTCGCTGCCTTTTCTGCCGGAGCCGATTATGCGCGTACTTCGGACGATTAAGGACCGCTATCCGCAGGCTTGGAGCAAGTATGGGTTTGTGAACGCCTTTAACCCCCTCACCAATTGGTACGACAGCGACGTGATTGGGATCGATACCGGTATCACCTTGCTGATGGCCGAAAATCTACGTTCAGGATTTGTCTGGAATACCTTCATGAGAAACGAAACAGCCCGCCGGGGTATGCAGCGCGCCGGCTTCAAGAAAGAGTAGATCGAGCTCGGTAACTTCTTGCTGCTTTCATTTTCAGCGACATTCTTGCATTCGACCATGAATATATTTCCTGGTAGACTTTATTTCGTTCGTACAAAATGAATTCTTCGCATCCGTTTGCTGAATAGGAAGACTGAGCCCACCCCGCCTGCGGTGGTTTGCAAACCATACATTTAAATGTACATAGCTGGCTGCAGCTGATTTCAAGGGAGGTGCCGGCTTGTGTCCGGCGAGGGGAAATTCGGCTGTCCTGGATTCGGACTTAAACGTGAAGTAAAACGAATCAGGAGACCAGCCCTGTCGCGCACGTGTATGCTCACCATGTTCAGGCATTCAGGCGCAACTGCCAAACCCCTGAAGCGGTTTCGGCATCTTTAACTTACTCATCGCTAGAAAGAAAAAAAATGGCCGAGGAGGGAAAATTTTGGGGAGGATGGAGCGAGCGGCTCACGGCTCTCCGTAATGTTCCTCCGGTCCTCCGCATTGTCTGGCAGTCAGGCCCGATTGTCGTCTTCCTGGGACTTTTTTTCCGGCTTGTGACTTCGGTCGTTCCCCTGGGCGCCCTGTGGATCACAAAGCTGATCGTTGATGCCGTAGTAGATATTGTCTCTCGCCACCAACCTGTGAAACCCATGCTTTGGTGGTTGGTGGCCGGAGAATTCGCAATTGCCCTCTTCGGCAGTATTCTAGCCCGAGTCATCGATTATCTCGATTCCCTGCTCGCCGACAAATATACCCGTCACATCAGCATCCAAGTGATGAAACACGCCTCGGAACTGGACCTGATCGCCTACGAGGATCCCGTTTTCTACGATCGATTGGAGCGGGCGCGGGTACAAGCCACTGACCGTCTTGGCATGATTCAGTCCATTGGGCGTCTGGTGCAACAGGTGATTACCGCCGCCTCCCTCTCAATTTCCATTCTCCTGTTTTCACCGTGGCTTCTCCTGCTTCTAATCGCCGGGATTCTGCCGGCATTTCTCGGCGAAAGCCATTTCGCATTCCTTGGGTATGCGAGAAATTTTCGGCAGACTCCGATCCGTAGACAGCTTGACTACTTGCGAGTGCTGGGGGGAAGCCGCGAAGCCGCGAAAGAACTTAAGCTTTTTGGTCTGAAAGATTTTCTTATTACGCGTTTTACGCGTCTTTCGAATCACATCTACGCCGAGAACGTTGATCTCGCGCGCCGCCGATTGATCGCCGGGTCCTTGTTGTCGATGATTGGCACGCTGGGCTACTACGCAGCCTACGTTTATGTGATTTGGCGCACCGTAATGGGATCGCTAACCATCGGTACCCTGACTTTTCTGACGGGCGCCATCGTGCAGGCCAGTGCGAATCTCCAGCAGGTTTTCTCGAGCCTTTCCAGCATTGCAGACCAGGCGCTGTTCCTCACCGACTTGCTGGCATTTTTTGAAATGCAGCCCACGATCCGCTCCAAACCGAATGCGCTGCCTGCCCCCCGCCCGATCGTGCGCGGATTCGAATTCCGCAATGTTTCGTTCAGTTATCCGGGAGCCTCGCGGATGGTACTCAAGGGTCTGGACTTCCATCTTCACGCCGGGGAACGAGTAGCTCTAATCGGAGAAAACGGAGAAGGCAAGACCACATTGGTCAAGTTGATGACCAGACTTTACGATCCCGTCGAAGGCCAGGTTCTGCTGGATGGAGTCGATCTTCGAGAATTCGATCTCGAGGATCTTTACCGTGAAATTGGGGTGATCTTCCAGGATTTCATGCGCTATGAAATGACGGCACGCGAGAACATCGCGGTCGGTCGCATCGATGAGATTGAGGACCTGGCTTTGCTCAAGACCGCGGCCGATAAGAGCATGGCAAGTGAAGTGATTGAGCGACTGCCCCGCCACTACGATCAAATGCTAGGCCGCCGCTTCGATAAAGGCGTGGACCTTTCTGGTGGGGAGTGGCAGAAGATTGCACTGGCGAGGGCGTATCTACGGGACGCGCAATTGCTTATTCTGGACGAGCCCACGGCGGCGCTGGATGCGCGCAGCGAATTTGAAGTGTTTCAACGCTTTGCCGAGCTTACTACCGGAAAATCGGCCCTTTTTATTTCACACAGATTCTCCACCGTGCGCATGGCGGATCGCATCGTAGTGTTGCACGACGGCAGAGTTGCCGAAGATGGCAGTCACGAAGCTCTGTTGCATCTCGGCGGCCGCTATGCAGATATGTTTGAACTGCAAGCCGCCAGTTATCGATAGCAATCAAATTACAGAACTTATTTATAAAAATGCCGGAAAATACACATTTAGAAACCGTAAGCGAGACTGAACGCTTGCCAGAACCTGTTCGTGCGACCCCGCCGGAAGCAATTCACGACGCCGCAGAAGAATTTGCGCGCGCCCTGACGTGGCTACCGAACACCCCGTCGTCGCATACTTTTGCGGAGCGCAGTCATGCTCTCGGGCTGAAGTTCAAGCCTATATTCGCAGCCCTGGCACGACCGATGCCGAAATCGCCTGTCTCCGAGGATTTCCACTGGCTCTATGACAGCGTGCGGCTTCTGTACACGGAAGTGCAGAACGTGGGCCCATCGCTGAAGCCCGACGCCAGAATTGCGCATGTACGTACCCCGAGTGGGGCAAGCCTGCCGCGAGTTCTGGCCCTTGCGGAGCAATTCCTCGAGGTGGTTTCCTACGATTTCAATGAACAGGAATTAACCCTATTTGTTGATGTCTTTCAACAAACCACACCGTTGAACTTGCGCGAACTTTGGGCGCTTGGGCCTGCCCTTCGACTCGTCCTTCTGGAGCAGATTGCCGAGCGCGGGCAGCGGCTTCTTGGCAATCCACTCGATGATTCCACCGGTGTGGGCGCGTGTGTACGCAGCCTCCGGGACGTCGTGCAATCGAGTTGGAAAGATGTCATCGAGCCGCTGATGGCGATCGACCATGTCCTATGCCAGGATCCCGCCAAAGCCTATGCTCAGATGGATTTTGAAAGCCGCGAGTTCTATCGCAAGCGGGTAGCCAACCTGGCCAAGTACTCCGACATGTCAGAAATGGAGGTTGCGAAGGCAGTTGTCGCACTGGCCGAGGAGGCTCCCCGTCGTTCTTACGAAGATTCACGCATTCAGTACGACCCGCGCACCGCACTGCGCCAGTCCCACGTCGGATACTACCTGATTGACAAGGGACAACCCCTGATCCATCAGAAGGCCCGATTCCGCCCGCCGTTTATCCAGAAGATTCAGATGTTGGTGCGTAAACACCCCGATGAATTTTTCTTGACCAGCATTCATCTTCTGACGCTGGTACTGATGTCGGCCGCTGTAATCTTCCTGACCGATGCCACCAATTCCTTATCCCTGATTCTCGTTTCCATGCTGTTCCTGTTTTTGCCCAGCTCACAGACTGCGGTGCAGCTGATGAACTACCTGGTTACTTCGCTGCTGCCCGCGGAGATTCTGCCGAAGCTCGATTTCTCGGATGGAGTCCCGGACGATTGCGTGACCATGGTCGCGGTGCCCACGCTATTGCTGAATGAACAGCAGGTTAGAGATCTCGTGGAGAACCTGGAAGTGCGCTACCTGGGAAACCACGATTCCCATATTCATTTTGCGCTTCTGACCGATTTGCCCGACTCGCGGGAACCCGCACGCGAAGACAATCCGCTGGTGGTTTTGTGCTCGGAATTGATTCGCGAACTGAACGCAAAATATGCAAGTCAGAACAGCGGATCCTTCTACCTGTTTCACAGGCACCGTGCCTACAACCCGCGCGAGAAGTCGTGGATGGGATGGGAGCGCAAGCGCGGAAAGCTGCTCGATCTGAACAAGCTGCTGCGCGGACAATATGACAGTTTCCCAGTGAAGGTCGGTGACCTGTCGATATTGCCGAAAGTGCGATTCGTGATCACTCTCGATTCCGACACCGAGCTTCCAAGGGGCACCGCTCAACGACTGATCGGAACCCTGGCGCATCCTTTGAACCAGGCCATTATCGATCCGCAAACGAACACCGTGGTTGAGGGGTACGGCATTTTGCAGCCGCGGGTCGGCGTCAGCGTACAAAGCACGGCGCGTTCCCGCCTCGCCGCCATCTATGCGGGTGAAACTGGGTTCGACATTTATACCCGCGCGATCTCTGACGCTTATCAGGATTTGTATCGCGAAGGCAGCTTCACAGGAAAAGGAATTTATGAAGTGGATCCCGTTCATCGAGTACTTGACCGGCGCTTTCCCAACAATTCTCTTTTGAGCCATGACTTGCTCGAGGGAGCCTATGCGCGCGCCGGACTGGCCAGCGATATCGAGATCATTGAAGACTATCCCTCGCATTACAGCGCGTATAACCGGCGCAAGCATCGCTGGCTGCGCGGGGATTGGCAAATTGCGGGTTGGTTGTTCCCTTACGTGCCGGACGAGTCGGTTGATCGGGTACCGAATCCGATTTCGCTCATTTCGTGGTGGAAGATTGTCGACAACTTACGCCGTAGTCTGGTCGAACCAGCGACCTTCCTGTTGCTGATCGCCGCATGGTTCCTGCCCGGCTCGCCCTTACGATGGACTCTAATCACGCTGTGCATATTGTTTTTCCCCACATGGATCGAGTTCGTCGGAAATCTCCTGCGTTCTGCTTATCAACGTGATTTGACGTTCGCCCGAGAGGCGCTCACTGCCCTTTACACCGAGCACATAAATCTCCTGTTTACGTTGATCTTCCTTCCCCATCAGACCATGCTCGCGCTGGACGCGGTCGCGCGCTCGCTGGTCAGGCGCTTTATCACTCAAGCC
>QIAK01000028.1:10659-11023 GCA_003225515.1 Acidobacteriota bacterium
TTCGAGTGCGGACCCCGGTGGACCTGTACCTCCACTGGACTCCCGCGGTTGCAATCTTCTTAGGACTTTTGGTCTGGGCGGTGCGACCGCGGGCCTTACCAGTTGCGTTACCAATTGTTGCGCTCTGGGCTTGTAACCGGATGTTCTCCAGTTGGCTCAATTCCACACCGGCCACGGCTCGAAGCCATATGTCCCGCAAGAATGTGGCATTTCTCAGGCGCATCTCTCTGAGAACCTGGCGATACTTCTGTGAGTACAGCACCGCCGAACACAACTGGTTGATCCCGGATAACGTTCAGGAAGAACCTGCCGCGATTGCTCCACGCGTATCACCTACGAATATTGGCTTTCTACTCAACGCAAG
>QIAK01000029.1:0-10655 GCA_003225515.1 Acidobacteriota bacterium
CTTGTTGATGGCGACGATCGACGGCTCGTTCACCACGATGCCCTTGCCGCGCGCATACACAAGGGTGTTGGCCGTGCCGAGGTCAATGGCCAGATCGCTGGAGAAAATGCTGAACAGCGACCGCAGATTGTGGGTGCGCGTGGAGCCTGAATGAAATCCGTTATTTGACATGACGAAATATTCCCGCGTCTTTCGACGTGTTGCTCTACCGGGTGTCTCCCGGAGTTTGCTTCTTCTGCGTCAGGGTGTGGGCTGTCTTTCTATTCTACGAGATGCCCCTCAACCCTGCTCAAACCGAACGTTCAACCTGCACTTGTCCCAATTCCTACTGAATAATGATCTTCTTCTGCTGCGTGTTCACTCCGCCTTTCGTGGTTTGGGCGGTGACGGTAATCACGGCCTCTCCAGTCGGCAGCGGCGGCATGAAGTAATGGAAGCCACCATCCGGATTGATCATCGGAACCTCGCTGCCATTCACCATCACTCGCGCACCGATCTGAGTCTTGCCCGTTACCTCAATCACGTGCCCGTGCTGGATGAAGGGATCGAGTTCCAGTTCGATGGCCTCAGTCTCCTTGCCTTTGGAAATAATCGTGAAGCGGTTCTTCTCGCTTTCTACCGACTCTTTCCCCGCGTTGTCATAGGACTGCACCATCCAGTAATAGGCGCCCTCGCCTAGACTGGTGACCGTAACCGCAGCTGTATTGACTTTCTTGTCAACCAGTGTAGAGGAAAAGTACGGGTTGCGGGAGATACGCAGCCGGTAACCAACTGCATTCGCCATCGCGGTCCAGGAAAATTCCACATCTTTCGTGGCTTCGCCCGATGAAAACAGGGGAGCCATATTCGCGGGAGCGATCGGCGTCGGAGGACCAATCTCCTTCGCCTTCTCCAGATGCGACTGCTGACCCTGGAAGCTCACCTTTTCCCAGTTCGCCAGCTTGACCGTTTCGCCATTCCGCGAAACTTCGCCTGTACCTTTTTTCATCAGGATTTCGTGATGGTCGGACTTGGGATCGTTATGAACCTGAGCCGCGGACTCGGGCGACAGAGACGCCGTCGCGCCTGCCACAATGACCTGCGACTTCGAACCCTGGCTGTAGGTCGCGGTCGAAAGATCAACCGTTCCCGTACTGACCGCCACAGACACGCTGGTCTGCTGCTGGTCGTTGGCGGAGTTTTCTTCGATTACGATCAGAGAATCCTGTCTTACCGTGTAACTGGTGCCGTCGTTGAAAACGACCTTCGCCATCCCTTCCGACCCGGTCTGGACAACGTCGCCCTTTTCCAGCGGAATGCTGTAATCACCGACTACCCAACTGTTGCCATTGCCCTTTTTCACTCGTACTGTGCCATCAAGCGCCGTGAAATGGGCCTGCTGTGCCGTCGATAATCCTGTACCGGGGACGGGAGCCATCCCTTGAATCCGTTCCAGTAACTTGCCGAATACGTTTCCTCCGGCCTTCAGGCTGTTCTCGGTAAACTGCGGAAACGTGAAGCGCACGACAATGCCGAAAATCAAAAGCCCTGCCATGACCAGCAGCACCACACTGCGGTAGGTGATGGTCGTCCACGCAACGTGGATACCCGGTTTGCGATTGTCAGAAGACACGTGGGGCTAAAAACCTCAGTAAATATGCGTTAAAGAGCAACGTTAGCACAAGCAAAACGGAGGCAATAACAGGTAATCAATTTGGGACGTTACCGAAGTGCCGGGTTCGCTCGCGACCTAGTCTCACTGATGGGCGACCCTGCGGCTATTCGTGCTCTGACAAAGCCGAAGAGATCCGCTAGGATCAACCCTTAAGACGTAGAAATGTACGGATTCCCCCTTCACCCATCCCTTTCGCTTTCCAAAAGCCGCGCCGTACGTCTGTTTACAGTTAGAGTGTTTGAATCGTAAGCTCTCCCTGAGGTTCATTCTATGTCGCTGGTTCGCCGCCTTCTGATACTCATCTGTTTGCCATTCGCCATAATCGCTTCCTCAGCCGCACAAAACATCTCTGTCTCGCAGCCTACCTTGTGGGCGAATAAGCCCGATGTTCCAGCCTTCGAAAAAGCCGTAAGCGAGCGCTTGGCAGCGGCCCAACGTTCCATCGATGTCCTCGTCGCTGTCAAAGGCCCGCGCACCATCGAAAACACTCTCGTCCCCTTCGATGAAGCGATCCGACAGATCAACTCCGGCGGTTATTTCGCCTCGCTGATGCAGCAGGTGCATCCAGACGCGACCTTTCGAGCCCACGCCACTGCCATGTTCACCAAGGCCACGGCAGCCCAGACCGCGCTGTCTCTGAATCACGAGGTCTACAACGCGCTTGCCGCTCTCGATCTTTCCAAAGCCGATGCCGCTACCCGCTATTATGTCCAGCGCCAACTGCTCGAGTTCCGCCTCGCCGGCGTCGATAAAGACGACGCCACCCGCGCCCGACTTAAGAAATTGAGTGATCAGGCGACCGAAGAGCAATCGATGTTCGATCGCAATATTTCCGATAACCAGAAGGTCGTCGATGCCGAACCGTCTGAACTCGAAGGCCTGCCTCAGGACTACATCGCTGCGCACAAGGCAGGCAGCGACGGAAAAATCAAGATCACCACCAATTATCCTGATGCTCTTCCCATCCTGACCTTCGCCAAGAACGATTCGCTTCGCCAACGCCTTTTCATCGCTTTCACCACGCGCGCCTTTCCCAAAAACCAGGAGGCGCTCACCAGTTTGCTCAAGACGCGCTACGAGATCGCTACCCTGCTCGGATATTCCAACTGGGCAGACTACAACGCAGCCGACAAGATGATCGTGAAAGGTCAGAACATCGCGGACTTCATCAAGCAGGTGAACGATGCTGCCCGGCCCCTTTCGCAACGTGAGTTCGGAATGCTGCTCGCGGAAAAACAGAAGACCGATCCCGGCGCGAAGGAAATCTCCGATTATGAAGTGCGCTATCTTTCAGAACTGACCCGCCGCGCCCGGTATAACTTCGATTCCCAGTCGGTCCGTCCCTATTTCCCCTTTGCGCAGGTCCGGCAGGGAATCTTGGACGCGGCTGCCGATCTGTTTCACGTCAGCTTCCAGCAAGAACCGAACTCGCCCGCTTGGGATCCCCAGGTCGAGACCTGGCTGGTGATCGATAACCACAAGCCGGTCGGGCGCTTTTATCTCGACATGCACCCGCGCCCGGGGAAATTCAGCCACGCCGAAATGGTGCCTGTGCTCGATGGCATCCGGGGCAAGCAGCTCCCGGAAGCCACACTGGTCTGCAATTTTCCCGAGCCCAATGCCGACGATCCCGGCCTGATGGATTATGACGATGTCGAAGTTTATTTCCACGAGTTCGGACACCTCATGCATCACATCCTCGGGGGCCAGCAGCAGTGGGCCGGGATTAGCGGCATCACTATGGAGTCCGACTTCGTCGAAGCGCCATCTCAAATGTTGGAAGAGTGGCTTCGCAGCCCGCAAGTGCTCGCCAAATTCGCGCGCCACTACAAAACCGGCGAACCGATTCCGGCCGAACTCGTGGTCCGCATGAACCGTGCTGCCGCATTTGGACGAGGCGGATGGGTAGCCCGCCAGAATGAATACACGGCAATCTCCTACGACATCTATAAAGGCAAGCCGGACGAGGTCAACCTCGATTCAGTTGCTTTCAATGATGCCAGCCAATACACGCCCTTCACTCCCGTCCCCGACACCCACATGTGGGCGTCGTTCGGTCATCTGGGCGGCTACTCCTCGGCGTACTACACGTATCTGTGGGACAAAGTCATCGCCGAAGATTTCTTCCTGCAGTTTGATCATCAGAACCTGCTGGCCGGCGACGCGCCCATGCGCTATCGCCGCGTCGTGCTCGAACCCGGCGGCTCGACGTCGGCAAATGATCTGGTCAAGAATTTCCTGGGCCGTCCCCAGAACATGACGGCACTACAACACTGGATGGGCGAGGAGTTTGCCGGAGACGCCGGAACTGCGAAGTCATCCGGGAAATGATTTCGTGAGGACCCGACTGGACCGGACTAGTGCGATACCGGGACCCTGCTGCGCAAGTCGCGGAACCAGTCGGTAACGATCTCCAACTCGGGCGAGACGAAGTTAGTCGATTGTGATGTCCGTAAACCGATGAAATTGCCGGCGGGAAACCTTCCAAAGACAGCGGTGCGCGCGGGCGGACGCAAGCCCCCGCGAGTTGCCAATGCGAGGACGGAATGTTCGCGGCTGCAGCCGAGCCTTTGGTCGCTTTGTTTTCTAGTGCTTACCTGTCATGACAATAGCGTACAGCCGCTATCGTCATGACGATGTGTTACTGCAGGAACATTACACGCTCGGGCGGGATCGTGCTCGCCCGGGCCCAAAGGCCGCGAACCGCAACCAGCCTCCTATCCCTTGCCGCACCTTCCCCATGCCTTGTAGCATCAATATTAGGCATTCTTAAGGAGAAATCATGGCAACCGATACCCTGGCCTCCCCTGGCACTCTCAGCTACGGCAAGACCAAAGTTTTTAAGAACTTCATCGACGGCGAGTGGGTCGAGTCCTCGACTGGCGAGACATTTGAGAATCGCAATCCCGCCGACACCCGTGACCTGGTCGGCATCTTTCAGAAATCCGCCAAGGCTGACGTGGACGCTGCTGTTACGGCCGCCCGTCGCGCTTTCCTCAAGTGGCGTCTGGTTCCGGCTCCGCGTCGCGCCGAAATTGTATTCCGTGCGGCAGAGATTTTAATCGAGCGCAAAGAAGAGTATGCCCGCGAGATGACCCGCGAAATGGGAAAGGTTCTCGCCGAGACCCGAGGGGACGTACAGGAAGCGATTGACGCTGCTTATTACAACGCCGGCGAAGGCCGCCGTTTGTTCGGTCCCACCGTGCCTTCGGAAATGCCCAACAAGTTTGCCATGGCCGTGCGCCAGCCCATAGGAGTCTGCGGCATGATCACGCCCTGGAACTTTCCCATGGCGATTTCGTCGTGGAAACTGTTGCCGGCGATCGTCTGCGGCAACACCTGCGTCATCAAACCTGCGCAGGATACGCCACTCTCAACCTTCAATCTGGTTCGCGCCCTCACCGACGCGGGACTTCCGAAAGGCGTGATCAATGTCGTATCCGGATTTGGCGCCGAGGTTGGCACTCCGATCGCCGAACACGCCGACGTGCGTGCTGTCTCGTTGACCGGATCATCTGCGGTAGGCCGCATCATTGGCGGCATCGCCGCAAAAAGCTTCAAACACTGCTCGCTCGAATTGGGCGGGAAGAATCCCATGATCGTGCTCGACGATGCCAACCTTGATCTCGCCATCGAAGGCGGACTCTGGGGAGCCTTCGGCACCACCGGCCAGCGCTGCACCGCGACCAGTCGCATGATCGTTCAAAAAGGCGTCTACCGCGAATTTGTCGAGCGCCTGGTCGATCGCGCTAAAAAACTTAAGGTCGGTAACGGCTTGGATGAAACTGTGCAGATGGGTCCGGCAGTGAATGAAAAGCAACTGCAGACTGACCTGAGCTATGTTGAAGTCGGCAAGAATGAAGGCGCGAAGCTGCTCTGTGGCGGCAACCGCCTCGATCAGGGTGAGTACCAGTATGGTTGGTTTATGGAACCAACCGTCTTCACCGACGTCGACGCCAAGATGCGCATTGCGCAGGAAGAAATTTTTGGGCCGGTCGTTTCCATCATTCCTTGCGACGACATGGACGACGCAATCGAGATCGCCAACGGCATCGAATACGGCTTGTCGTCCGCGATCTACACCAAAGACGTGAATAAAGCATTCTCGGCGATTCGCGACCTCTATGCGGGAATCACCTACATCAACGCGCCGACCATCGGCGCCGAGGTCCATCTACCGTTCGGCGGCACTAAGGCCACTGGCAACGGCCATCGCGAAGGCGGGATTGGCGCCATCGACTTCTACACCGAATGGAAGTCGGTCTACGTCGACTATTCCGACAAGCTGCAGAAAGCTCAGATCGACCGGCCAGAGTGAAGACGAACGCCTCTCATCGCAGAGCACGCCGACTACGCGGACTATCGAGATCGTGATCTTTCCGCGTTTTCAGCGTGTTCTGCGTTTGATTTAAATGTTGTTAGAAGTACCTCAGTAACCTTGCCCACTCCTCCCCTACCACCTACCTTTTGACTGTGGGGCTTCCTCCGGGTCTCAACTTCAACCTGTGAGTCGTTAAGATGATGCATCGTACTTTCGGCAAGCTTACCTTGCTCGTCACCCTAGCCCTGCTTTCACTTATGCCCGGATTTGCTCCGCGTCTTCAAGCCCAGGATGCTCCCAAAGCCCACCGCAAAGTAATAGTGAAGGTCGATCCTGAATATCCGGCCGTTCTGAGGACTGGACACTTTGAAGGGCAAGTACGACTGGAAGCGGTCGTTCTTCCAAACGGGAATGTTTCGAGGGTTGACATCAAGGGCGGCAATCCCATGCTGGCCGAGTACGGCGTACAAGCCGTGATGCGCTGGAAGTATTCTCCCGCAGCGGCTCAGACTGTGGAAGAAGTACAGTTCCGTTTCACTTCGAACCAGCGCTAAAGCTTATCCCGTAAACATCATGCTCCTAAGCCTCGTGCCAAGAGGCTGTCACGAGATTTCCCTGCCTCTGCCGCGTCCTCTCCGGTTAGAATTTCTCTATGTCGGTAACCCAAGCGCACGAGATCTCAGCCGCCAAGCGTCTTGACAACGTTCGCTATGCCATCCGCGATCTGGCGTGCGTTGCCGATGAAGTGATCCAGCAGGGCCACAAGGTACTCCCGCTGAATGTGGGAGATCCACTCAACTTCGATTTCCAGACTCCTCCTCACATTATCGAAGCCGTATACAAAGCAATGAGGAACGGCAAGAATGGCTACGCGCCGTCACCGGGCGTCCCCGAGGCCCTCGAAGCGATTCGAGGCGAAGCCGAACGTAAGGGCATCACGACCGTTCGAGACGTTTTCGTAACGGCGGGGGTCAGCGAAACAGTGGATCTTTGCCTTTCGGCACTAGTCAACCCTGGCGAAGACGTTCTCACTCCAAGCCCCGATTATCCGCTGTACTCAGCTGTTCTATGTAAGTTGGGTGTCCGGCTGAATGCTTACGATCTCAACGAGGACGACGGCTGGCAGCCCGAACTCGCGGACATCGAACGCAAGCTGATGCCGCATACCCGCGGCATTGTGCTGATTAATCCGAATAATCCTACCGGCTCGCTGTGCACGCGCCAGATGCTGGAGCAGGTCGCGGAACTCGCTCGGCGCAACAACTTGATCGTCTTCTCCGACGAGATTTACGACAAGCTGATTCTAGATGGCACGCCGCACATCGCCTTTGCCTCCGTCGCGCCCGACGTGCCCTGCGTCACTTTCGGCGGCATGTCGAAAAACTATCTCGTGCCCGGATGGCGCATCGGATGGGGCATCGTCTCCGGCGACGCTGCGGCGGTGAAGAGCTACACCGAAGGCGTGCATCGCCTGCTGCGGGCGCGCCTGTGCGCGAATCATCCCGAGCAGTATGCGATCCGGCCCGCACTGGAAGGACCGCAGGATCATCTCGTTGAAATGCAGCGCAAGCTGCGTTCTCGTCGCGATCTTACCCAGAAATGGTGCGAGGCGACGCCGCGCGTGAGTTGCGTGGCACCGCGGGGCGCATTCTATGCTTACCCGCGGATTGATATTCCGGAGAGCGACGAGACCTTCGTGAAAGAACTCATACGCCAGAAGCACGTAATGGTCGTCCACGGATCGGGCTTCGGGCAGAAGCCGGGCACTCAACATTTCCGCATCGTGTTCCTGCCGGACGAAAAAATTTTGACCGCGGCTTACGCGAAAATCGCGGAGTTCATCCGTGACCGGTACGGGAGTTGATTCGGCTCCGAAGAGCANNNNATTGTGGTCGTTAAAATTAGTCTTTGCGCAATCGGCGCTGAGCAAGCGAACCCTTTATGACCATGGTATAATGACCATGATCGAGAGGTCCTGATGAAAACCATGCCCGCGGGTTTATTTAAAGTCCACTGTCTAAAGGTCATGGACGAGGTTGCATCGAAGCGAGAGCCCGTCGTCATCACCAAGCGTGGCAAGCCGGTCGCCAAGCTCGTCCCGCTGAGTAAGGAAAAGGACGACATTTTCGGCTTCCTGAAGGGCAAAGGGAAGGTCCTCGGCGATATCGTGTCTCCCATTCTCACTCCCGAGGAATGGGGCGATCTCTATTGATCCTCATCGACACTCACGTAGTCATTTGGCTCGCCTTTGAGCAGGAGCGAATATCGAAAGCCGCTCAAGCAGCCATTGACGACGCCCGCCAGAACCAGCAAGCGCTTTCCATCTCCGACTTCACGATGTTCGAGTTGGTGATGATCTTCCGTAAGAAGCGAGTCGGCCTCAACATCAGCCTTGAGTCGTTCCTCTTTGAAGTGGAGCAGCGATTTGTGATCCTGCCGATCACCAGAGATGTGTGCGTGCGGACGCTGGCTCTTCCCCGCAAGTATCCAAGGGACCCGGCAGACCTGATCATTGGAGCGACTGCCGTTGTGAACGGCCTCACGCTCGTCACGGCGGATCGGGCAATCCGTGAATCGGGTGCAGTGCCGACCATCTGGTGAAGCAATAGATTCCGGGGATTACGCCGGCGACGGCCTAAACCACGAAGGGCACACGAAGGAATCCTATAAGTGAAGTCCTTCCTGATCCTCGTGGTTGATTCTTGGTCTTTGCCCGCGAATCTGTTTAAATTCCTAAGAACGGCAACTATTAGCAGGGCGCTGGGTATGTACAACCGTGGTCGACATTCATTCTCACATTCTTCCCGAAGTAGATGACGGGCCCAAGTCCTGGGAGGTCTCGGTTGCCATGTGCCGGGCGGCGGCTGCCGACGGCATCACGCACATGGTGGCGACACCCCACGCCAACGATCGTTATCACTACGACCGCGCCTATCTGCAGGGACTCATCGCGCATCTGCAGCAACTCGCCGGGGATTCGCCGAAACTTATCCTGGGCTGCGACTTTCATCTTTCCTATGACAATGTGCAGGATGCTCTAGCCAATCCCGCCCGTTATGTCATCGGCAACACTCGCTACCTGCTCGTCGAGTTCAGTAATTACAGCATTCCGGAACAGATTGCGGATTCTTTTTTCAAGCTGGGCGATTGCGGCATTACGGCGATCATCACCCATCCCGAGCGCAACCCGATTCTGCGCGAGACGCCGCAACGCGTGGTGGAGTGGGCCGAGCAAGGCTGTGTGGTGCAGATGACGGGTTCCGCGCTGACTGGATTCTGGGGAGAGCGCACGCGCCGGGCTGCACTCTGGCTGCTCGAACGGCAGGCCGTGCACGTGCTCGCTAGCGATGCGCATGATACTGAAAAACGTGTTCCGATTCTCTCCAGTGCGCGAGATGCCGCTGCCCAAATCTGCGGTGAGGAGATCGCGCAGGCTATGGTGGAAAGCAATCCTCGCGCCATCATCAATAACGAAGCACTCCCTTACTTCCCTCGGCCGCTCACCACAAGCTACCGCAAAAGCGGCAATTAGAAAGAGTGCTTTCCGACTAACGTTTTAAGGCTGAGTGCTGGGCTTATGGATTACTGCGGCCGGGAAGAATCGCTCGGATTGGCTGGACTGGCAGACACCGGCTCTGCTGCCGGTGTCGGGCTGTGCGATGTGGTGGGCATGGGCTGGGCTTGCGGCCGGTCCGGGACGGTGGTCATGGCGCTTTCAGGATTCAGAAGATGATCTTTGCTCGGGCCCAGACCGAGCTTGATCAGAGCGCGCGAGTCGGGCACAGTCTTGCTTTGCCAACCCTGGTCTGCCTGGTAACGACGCATGGCCTCCTCACTGGCCTGGTTCCACGTTCCTGTGGCTTCTCCAGTCAAATAGTGCTCGCGGATCAAGGCTTCCTGGATCGCCTGGGCTCGTTCTGAATCGATTTTCTGCTGGCCCCGCACCCGCGACGACTTCTTTCGCGAAGAACGCTTTCCCGACGACGGGGTATGAGCCTTACCGGCGGATTGCGTAGTGCTCGAGTTCGTCGCAGTCCGTTTGTAATGCTTATGCACGGCAGGCTTCGTAGTCGCAGGCTTTTTATCAGTGGAGTCGCCGGTTGCACTCTGGCGAGCGATCGCCGCAGTCACGCATGCGAATAGGGTGAGCGTGCTCAGCGCGATCCACCGCGTCCTGCGAATTGGACTCGAAATCCTCACTGAAAATTTACTACCCCACTGAATCAAAATAAAAGCCTAACGAACGCCGGCATTGTAATCATCCACCATCGGACGGTACAGCGCCAGTGCTCGTTAGGCCAATTTCAGTTACGGAAGTGTTCCGGCCAGGAAGATAGTTCCGTCCTGCCGCGACGAACCCCGCGACCGCACCAGGAACACCACGTCCTGGCCGCTCTTCAGGCTGGACTCGACCTTGGCGAAATCTTCCTCGCTGTTGACCGGCTGTTTATTCACTTCCAGAATGATGTCGCCACGCCCGAGGTTGACGTCTTCGGCAAACGAACCCGGCTTCACATCCTGCACGATCACGCCTCTTCCTGCGGGCATGTCGAGACGGTCAGCCATCTCCGGTGTCACCTTGCGCACGGTTACGCCGAACTTGCTCGGCTTGGGAGCACTCTCGTCATCGTTAGCTTGCTCGTCACCCAGTCGCGCGGCAAACAACTTGGCGCGATCCGC
>QIAK01000029.1:10681-12778 GCA_003225515.1 Acidobacteriota bacterium
GTCTTGCCATTGCGCAGGAAGCTCAGATTTACCTTCGACCCCGGCTTGCGGGAGGCGATGTCAGCCACCAGTTCAGAGCCCTTGCTCACCTTCTTGCCATCGACGCTGGTGATGGTGTCTCCAACTTTCAAGCCGGCAGTATCGGCGGGACTGCCCGGCACTACGCTCGACACAGTAACGCCGCTTCCCGAACCATAAACCCGGGCAATCGCGGGATTCTCGACCGCGTCAAACATGATGCCGATCGATCCACGCGAAACCTTGTGCTCCGGCCCGGTCAACTGGTTATAAACGTCGACCACAGTCTTCGACGGCAGCGCAAAACCGACACCTGCATAGGCGTTGGTTTCGCTCAAAATAGCCGTATTGATGCCAATCACTTCCCCATTTAAGTTCACCAGAGGGCCGCCCGAGTTTCCGGGATTGATGGCTGCATCGGTTTGAATAAAAGTCTGGAACTGGCGGCCGGGGACAATGTCGCGACCTTTAGCCGAAACAATTCCAGCCGTTACAGTTTCTGACAGTCCGAAGGGACTGCCGACGGCCAGAACCCAATCTCCCACCTGCATGCTGTCGGAGTTACCCATTTTCGCGGCCGGAAGCGCGCGATCAACCTCCACTTTAATGACGGCAAGATCGGTTTCCTGATCCGTGCCGATCACCTTGGCGTCATGCTGCACGCCTGGGGGATCATCCTCGAAGCGAACCCGAATCCGGTCCGCTTTTTCGACCACATGCCGGTTCGTAAGAATGTACCCCTTGGAATCGACAATCACACCTGAACCGAGCGAGCGCTCGCGAATTGCACCGTCTCCTCCGGGGCCTGCCTGGCCCCCAGGACCACCCTGTCCGCCAGGACCACCCTGGCCACCGGGACCACCGAAGAAGTGTTTGAAGAAATCGTCCATTCCGCCGTCTTACCGCCACGGCGTCTACGCACATTCTTAATGGTCGATTCGGTATTGATGTTGACCACGCTTGGTTCCAGCTGTGTCGCAATTTGCGAAAAGGTGTTGGACATCTGCTGCGGCGAGGGCATGTTTAGCGGGGTTGCTTCGCTCTTCTGCCCTTCTTTCCCTTTGACTCCGTAGGAAACCACCGTCCCGATCAGAATGCCGACGGAAAGCGTTGCCAGAATACTCAGCGTGTAAGCCCAGCGATGAGCCTTGATGCGCATCCACATTGCGCGCGAATCCATATGTCTACTTTCCTCCGAAACTTATAAACCCTTAAATAGTATACCCAGTACCGATGCGATCGAAGCCTGCCAAACAGACACTCGGGGAGTCTTATCGGTTATTAGACGCACAAACTGCTGAAAGCGTTCGATGATTCGCAGATTTGGATAACCTCTTTGCTGCGAACGTCTTACTTGGCGGTTTTGAGGGCCGCAGCCCGGCTCATTTTGCCTGATACACAGTCTTGCCGCCCACTACCGTACGCAACACGATCGTCGGCAGGACTTTCTNNNNCGACGCCGTCACGTCCCTGTCGAGAACGACGAAATCCGCCAGCATGCCAGGCACGAGCTTTCCTTTTTCTTTCTCTTCAAACTCAGCGAATGCTGAACCCGCGGTGTATGCGGCAATTGCCTGATCCATGGTAATGCGCTGCTCGGGAAAATATTCCTGTTTGCCGTCTTCGCTTTTGCGCGTGACGGCTGCGTAGAGCCCGCGGAAGGGAGTGACCGGTTCCACCGGATAATCCGTGCCAAAGGCGAGCGTCACGCCTTTATTTAAAAAGGCCAACCACGCATAGGAGGTTGCAGCACGCTTTGGGCCCAAACGGTCCTGCGCCCAACGAATGTCGTTCAACAAATGACTGGGCTGCATCGACGCGATGACCTTCAGGGACTTGAACTGCACAATCTGAGCCGGACTTGTCACCTGCGCGTGTTCGACCCGCAGGCGGAAGTCGTCGCCGCCATCGGGCGCTTTGACGTGCGCCTCGCGGGCTGCTTTTTCCGCTTCCGCAAAGGCATCGAGCGCCATCTGCACACCTTTGTCCCCGATGGCATGCAAGCCAATCTGGAAGCCCGCCAGAACGCGCTCCTTCGTCATGTCATTCAACTTCGCCGCATCGTACCGCGGCAATCCT
>QIAK01000029.1:12865-22306 GCA_003225515.1 Acidobacteriota bacterium
CATCAAATCCGATTGCGGATGCGAGTTCCGCTTCTTCTCTAACTCCTCGACGGAATCGTCAAAGGGCAACCATTCGGAAATGCGGGCGGTCAGCTTGCCTTCTTTTTCCAGCTCTTCGTAAATCTGGAAATTCTCCCAGTTGGGGGAATAATCCTGCGCGGAGGTCACACCATGCTGGGCCAGATCCGCGAGCGCAAGTTCCAATCCTTCGCGGCGCAGCCGGTGCGTGGCCTTGGGGATCACTTGAGTCACAGCCGATTGCGCCGTCTCCCGCAAGATTCCGGTCGGCTCGCCATTCTCGTTGCGGTCGATCTTTCCCCCCTGGGGATCGCGGCTAGCCAGGGTGACGCTCCCCAACTGCAGAGCGCGAGTGTTGGCGACTGCGATGTGGCCATCGATCCGCACCAGAAACACGGGGTGTCCGCTCGATACTTCATCCAGATCCCAGCGCGTGGGCGTCACTCTTACCGGCCAAAGAGTTTCATCCCACCCTGATCCGAGAATCCAGTCTCCAGCCTTGGACTCCTCTACTTTTTTCGCGACGCGAGCACGCAGATCCTCGAGCGACTTCACGCCCGTCAGATCCACGCTAAGCTTGGTTGTTCCAGCGTCGTCGAGATGCAGGTGCGCATCGTTGAACCCGGGCATGACGAAGTGTCCTTCAAGGTCGATGACCTGGGTGTCGGGTCCCTTCAGCTTCTCGAGTTCAATCGCTTTGCCGACCGCCTGAATACGGTCGCCGCGTACCGCAATTGCCTCCGCGCGCAAAACCGAACTGAACGGCGTGTTAGCGGGCACGCCCGTGTAAATGTTCGCGTGCATGAAAATGATGTCCGCCTTCGGCGTGGTCGCAGCAGCTGTTCCAGTCGTAGCGGGACTCTGCGCTGCACCTGGCATGCACATGATACCGAGCAGACATACGGCAATTACGAAACTCCAGTTCCATCGCATCATTCGCCCACCCCCGCCAGCGCCAACATGGTCAGCAATATGCGCTTCAATCCCAACTCGCGCCCGTTGGAATCGAACCACTCCTGCAAGGTGTGCGCCCCTCCGCCCGATCCGCCTCCGCCGATGGCGATCGCCTCCTGTCCAAGCGACAGCGGAATATTCGCGTCCGTCGATGCCCTCTGCACCTGGGCTGCGTTTGTCAATTGCGCATCCACCGCGCGCACTACCTGCAAAATCCGCGCACCCGGCCGCAACTCCCCTGCCGGACGATTCCCGATCACGACTACTTCGCAGCTCACTCCTGACGGCCGCTTCTGCGCAGACGACCTCATTTCTGCCGCCATTGTCTCGTCCTCGAGCGCGCGATTCAGCGCCAGGCGCATCGACTGCTCCAGTCGTTCCATCTCAGTCATCGAGGTGGAACGAATATCCACCTTCATGCTGGCCGACTCGGGAATCGAATTCACCGATGTCCCCCCGCGGATCACGCCAATGTTGAACGTCGTCTTGGGCGTCGTGGGTACCGGCGTCGCGGCAAACATTTCAATTGCTTTTGCCAGAACGACAATCGGATTAGGCGCTCCAAAATCGCTCCACGAATGTCCTCCGGGGCCGCGCACGATCACCTCAAAGCGCCGGCTGCCCAGGGCCTCGGCCACAATCGTGTCTGCACCCGCGCCGTCGAGCACCAGGCTGTAAGCAATCGAATCCTTCCAGCGCGGTGTCGAAAATATATGTCGCATGCCGCGCAAATCGCCTTCGCCTTCTTCCCCAACGTTCCCGATGAACACGAAGGGCAGCGAATGACGGATGCGGACCTGCCGCAGCAGCGAAGCGATGCCCAACAGCGCCGCCACGCCCGCTCCATTGTCAGAGACCCCGGGCCCGTAGATCCGGCTTCCCTGTTGGCGAATATTCAGCGGCGTGTTCGCCGGAAATACCGTATCGATGTGCGCGCTCAGGGAGACGTACCGCCGCCGGTGCCGAAGACATTCCCCACGTCATCAATGCGGACATCGTCCAATCCGACTTCGCGAAAACGCTCCGCCAGCCACGCTCCCCGCGCCGACTCTCCAAAGGGAGGCGCAGGAATTCGCGCCATCTCCATTTGCCAGTGGGCCAATTGTGCTTCCTGGGTTCGAAACCAGTTGAATGCCGATCGCACCTCGGGCGCGGCAGCCAGTCGCGCAACCTCTTGCTGCAGCGAGGGGGCGAGATCGGACATGTCCGTTCGCGGAGGGGTAGGACTCATGGGGGTGATTGTGACAGTTTACATCCCGCGGGAAGAATTTGGGATGACCGAGTGCGGGAACGGCTGATTACGGAAGAGAGTTCGTGATTTGGCCGTTCGGACAGGGCAAATTGCTGCAATGGTGCTGGTTTAGACTGCAGAAGGTGATGTATCTCAGCCGCGTAAGTTGGCAGCGTTTCCTACCCGCCGCTCCACGCCTTCCACCAAGGTCTTCGTCGCCGGCACGTTGATCCCGTGCCGGGCGGCGCCACGCAGGATCGGTCCCGCAATCGCATCGAGCTCCGGAGCGTTGCCGCGCTCGACGTCTTTCTGCATGGAGCTGCGCATGTTGCCCGGCATCTTCATGACGGAGGCAATCACGGCGTCCGCATCAATTTTCGCGCCCTCGGCGGCGGCCACTGCGCTCGCTTCCCGAATGCAGGACAATCCCAACTCCCTCCATTGAGGATCGGCGAGGATCTCGCCTGTAGTTTTGTCTGCGGCCGTGGTGGTGAGAGCGAAGGCAGCGAGAAATACGAGCTTGCTCCACATCAGCGTCGCTTCATCATCGATAAAGCGACACTCGAATCCCATGTTCTGAAGCTCATCAAGAGTTCGCCCCAGCAAATTTCGCCCAGCGGAGACCACATTCAGACGGGCAAATGGGGTTCGATGCACGATATGTCCGGGCGCAACCCGCTCGGTCTCTACCGCAATCGTGGCCGCAAATACGCGCTCGGCGCCGTATCGCGCACGCAGCAGTCCGAGGTGATCAATGCCATTCAGTAGCGGAACAATTGCTTTTACCGCGTCAGGTTTTGTAAATGCAGCCAGCGCGGCCTCGAGTTGCGTCGCCTTCACTGCAATCCATACCACATCCACTGGGCGAACTTCCGCCGCTCGTGAAACGGGTACGCTGAAGTTTCCGAAAGGGCTTTCCAAATGAAGTTGCTCAGGATATTGCGCCAGCGATTCCGGCCTTACCACCATGGTCACCGACGCACCACAATGCGCCAGACTTGCACCGACTAAGCCCCCCACGCCGCCGACGCCGAGAATCGCGTGGCTCAAGTTTTGCGACAAGGCGGTCATGCGCAGATCATTTCTTCATTTCTTGTGCGCCGTGCGCCGCGGAAGGAATGCACTCCAGAATCTCCGCCTCACTCAGCGTGTGATCGCTCTGTTTGGCGCGCCGATAAATGCGCTCCATAATCTCGTCGCTTACCGGAATTCCGTGCCGCTCCAGCCACCACGACACATTCGATTTGCCGCTCATGGGACCGATATCGATGATCTGCTCCATCCCAAACACGTGGGAAGGCACGCCCGAATAGACCGTGTTAGCCAACTCGACATCGTTCTTGTGATAGGCCTTGATGATCGCCGACGCGTGCACGCCCGTGGCGGTACGAAACGCATCGTCGCCCACCACCGGATAATTCCTGGGAATCGGCACCCCCGTCGCGCGTGACACAGCGACGCAGTACTGTTTCAGCTTGGTCAGGTCTTGATGATCCCAGGGAGCAATGCCCATCAGTTTCAGATTGACGAGCATCTGATCGACTTGTGTATTGCCCACGCGTTCTCCCAATCCGATCGCGCATCCGTGCACACAATTGGCGCCCGCGATGATCGCCGCCATCGAGTTCGCAATCGCGAGGCCGCGGTCGCTGTGCCCGTGCCAGTCCACCCGAATCTTCTCCCCCGATGGCTTCACGCATTCCGCAATCACAAACCGCACCAAGGCCAGCGCGCCCATGGGCGTGGCATGGCCCGCGGTATCACAAATACAGACAGCCCGGGCTCCGCATTGGATCGCCGTCGAATACAACCGCTTCACGGTTTCAGGATCGCAGCGGCTGGTGTCCTCCGTGACATACATGACGTCGAGCCCCAGCGAAACCGCGTACTTGATTGCCTTCTCCGTCGTCTGCAGCAGAAAATCGTCGGTCCATCCTTCGGTGAATCTGCGAATCGGACTCGATCCAATGAAGGTCGCAGCCTCGATAGGCAGCCCCGTTTTCTGCACGATCTCGGCAATCGGGCGAATGTCATTCTCGTGGGTTCGAGCGGCGCAGTTAGCGCGAATCTTCAATTTATGCGCGACGATCTCGCGCGCCAGCGCGGTTACGGCGTCAACCGCGCGCGCTCCCGCGCCCGGGAGGCCAAGATCGAGCGAGTCGATCCCGAGCGCCTCCATCAAATGCAGGATTTCAATTTTTTCTGGAATGGAAGGATCTCGTACCGAAGGAGACTGCAACCCATCGCGCAAACTCTCGTCATTGATCAGAACCGGCCCGGGCGGCTTCAATCCCGGCGGGTGATTCTTGTTCCAGTCGTAAATGAGATCGGGAGTGTTCATGGGAAACGGCTTTTGGCTGTCGGCTCTTGGCTTTTAGCTCTTGGCTGCTGGCTTGAAGCACGGCGGAATCGACTCAAGCCCGAAGCTAAGAGCTAAGAGCCACGATCTAAGAGCTAAGGACCGACTCACTTCTCCTTCGGCGGCAGTGTTAGCCCGAACACCGAAAGCATCCCCTGCCCCGCGACGTTAATCTTCTTCTCTCCGGGAGCCGGCAGATAGAGAGTCTTGCAGTGTTCGCAGCGATAGACCTCGGCCTTTGGTCCCCATGCCTTCTCTACATCGCCGCATGCGCGCTCGACCACGTCGGTGGTATAGGACCAGAGCTTCAAATGTCCGCCACAGAACTTTCCCTTCTCATTTTTCTCGTTGCAGGCGCGCTGACCCGCCTTCTTGATCTTTACTTTATGGTTGGGAAGCTGCGGAACATTCTGAGCGCCAGACGCGGCCACTTCGCTTGTCGCCAAAGGACGTACTCCTGGTTCGAGCGGCCTAAAACGCCGCCGGATTCGGCCTTACGCGGTCATTGTAACCGAAACACAAGGGGCGTAACACGTAGCGACTTCGTGATTGAGGTCTAACATGCGGGAGATCCTTCGCTCCGCCTGAAAAGCGGCTCCGCTCAGGATGACACCTCGCGTGGAACACTTACATCAAAGTCAGGCTTCGCACTCGATTGAACCGTGCCGGTTTGCGGATACAGCAAGTTCTGCTCTGCTACTCTGGAGATTCAGAATTCATATTTCACAAGGACCGCATGATCACGATCGTCTCCGGACTGCCTCGTTCAGGCACGTCTCTGATGATGCAGATGCTGGTTGCCGGCGGCATGCCCGCGCTCTCGGACGGCGAACGCCGCGCGGATACCGACAACCCGCGAGGCTACCTCGAATGGGAGCGCATCAAGCAACTTCCCAATGATCCTGCGTGCATCGCCGAAGGCGAAGGCAAGGTGGTCAAAGTAATCTCGCGACTATTGCTTTCGCTTCCTGCCGGATATGAGTACCGCATTCTATTCATGCAGCGGCCGCTGGCAGAGGTACTCGCTTCGCAAGATGAAATGTTGCGCCGCCGCGGAACCTATCGGGAGGGAACCGATCCAGCGGTTATCTCCGCTGCTTTTGAAAAGCACTTGCGCGAAGTCTTTGCCTGGATGGATGGCAAAGCCTATGTCAAAGCGCTCCGCGTCCCCTACCACGATGTTCTAAGCAAGCCGAAGGATGTAGCCCATCAAATCTCGCAATTTCTGCAAATCAAATTAGACGAGGAAGCGATGGAGCAACAAGTAGACGCATCGCTCTACCGCAACCGTGCGTAAGTGATGTTGGTTCCCGCTTAGGATCGGAAGCTGGATTGTGCTGAGTAGGATTGCCCATGCCGACGAGATTACACTACTCGCAGGAGCCCAAATAGCATGGCCAACAAAGCTTCCAGCCCTATAAGAGCAAAGCCGGCCCATCCCGCTGCTGTGAATCGCGAACGCGCAGAGCACTACCGCTGGGGACATGATTGTGACGCGTGGTATCTGGTCAATGATGAACAACTCAGTGTGATCGAGGAGTTCATGCCTCCGGGTGCCGCCGAGGTTCGCCATCATCACGAGAAAGCACAGCAGTTCTTCTATATTCTGACGGGTGAAGTTCTGATCGAGGTGGAGGGTCAAACCACGCTGTTGGGCGCCGGAAACGGCATTCGCGTGCTGCCCGGAGCGCGGCATCAAATCCGCAACCCCGCCTCTGTCCCAGTGCGGTTCCTGGTGATCTCGCACCCTCGAAGTCATGGCGACCGTCACGACGAATGAGTAGCGAAGTGCAATTATGCGACGACGGCCGTCCGGCCGTGGCGAAGCCCGGCGACACCTGTTCACAATTGCTTCCGCCTCAATATCCCCGCCGCGCGGAGCGCTCCGCGCACTCGCGTCCCCATTCCACGCGCGAACTGCATATCCAAGAATCCTTCCATCTGCCGCGCGAAGCTCTCGCCATAGCCATGCCACCAGAGTTTCTTCATTCCCGGCATGCGGTCGATGTCGAGATATTTCACCCGAACCATCTCATCCAGTCCGAAGCGCCCGTGCGTTCGTCCCAAGCCGCTCGCCTTCACTCCACCATGCGGAGCCTCGCTGATTCCGAAGCACGAAATTACGTCGTTCACCATGACGGTTCCCGCATGAATGTGGCGCGCCAGCCTCTCGCCACGTTTCGCGTCGCGCGTCCACACACTGGCCGCCAATCCGTACTCCGAATCATTGGCCAGCCGCACAGCTTCATCGTCGTTCGCGAAAGACATCAGCGGCAGCACCGGACCGAAAGTCTCCTCCCGCATGATGCGCATATCCTGTGTCACTCCAGCCAGCACCGTGGGCGCGTAGAAGTTCACACCTACCTCCGGCAGACGGGTCCCACCCGCGAGAACTCGAGCTCCACGAGCCTTCGCATCTTCCACATGCGCCTCGACGATCCGCACCTGGCGTTCGTGGATCATTGGGCCCACATCCGTGTGCTCATCCATGCCATTGCCCACGCGGAGGCGCCTGGTCTTCTGTTCGCAAGCGTTGGCAAACGATTCGTACAAACTGTGATGGACATAACAGCGCTCCACCGACAAGCATGCCTGCCCCGCATTTACGAACGCTCCCCATACTGCCGCGCTCGAAGCCACCTCAACGTCGGCATCGTCGAGCACCAGCATGGGATCTTTTCCACCCAGTTCGAGTACGACCGGCAGCAACCGTTCCGCTGCAGCTGCCGCAATGCGCTTCCCTGTCGCGACACTTCCGGTGAACACTAACTTGTCGATCGCCGACCGCAACAGCGCTGCCCCCGCCGGGCCTTCACCCACGATTACCTGAAACACGTCTTCGGGGACGCCCGCCGCATGCAACAAGGCCCCGAGTTCCAGCGCCACCAGCGGCGTCAACTCCGATGGCTTCAAAACGACGGCGTTGCCGGCCACAAGCGCCGCCAGCGTCTCGGTGGCCGGAATTGAAAAGGGATAATTCCAGGGTGAAATGATCCCAATCACGCCATGGGGTTCGCGCACCAGCCATCCGCTTTTCAATTTGGTGACGAGATTCCCATGCGGCACCGGCTCATCGCGCAGCAGTCCCCAGGCGTTGTCGATCAGAAATCGTGCCGCATCCAGCACCACCAGAACCTCGGTGACCAGCGCCTCGACCCGAGGCTTGCCCGCTTCGCGGGTGATGGCCGCCGCAATCTCAGATTTTCTCTCGTGCAGTTTTTCCTGAAACTCGCGCAGAATTGCAATCCGATGGCGAAGTCCCAGCTCAGCCCACGCTGGCTGCGCCGCCGTTGCCCGCGCCACCGCGGCGAGAACATCGCCTTCGCCAGCACAGTCGAGTTGGCGCAGAACTTCCCCAGTGGCGGGATTCACCGAGACGATCTTGCCTTCGGCAATTTGTAAATCACTAGCCATAAGGAAATTGAAGCCCCGCTGTCCTCTCACATCCCTAGAGATGTAGCTCGCTGTCCCTCTTGAGGTCCGCGAGTCGTGCTTCGCGAGCTTAGCGCATGCCCGGATACTTGCCCAGGTAGATCAAAATGAAATCCAGTGTATCCCCGACCGCATGGGCGATCACCGGCACCGCAAGATTCCGTCCGCAAACCAGATACAACGCTCCGAGCAGCAATCCGTTCCAAATATTTTCAATCATGCAGAGAACGCAAAGAAAATCCGCGGAGAACGCAGAGAAAAACAACCCCACATCGTGTTCACTCACATTGGGCGCTCGTATTCGACGCTCATCAGAAACAATCCGCTCGCTGGCGCGGTCGCACCGGCCGCCGATCGATTTCGCGCAGCCAGAATGCCAGTCACATCCTCTACCAGAAGCGTACCCTTGCCCACAAGAATGAATGTCCCCACCAGATTTCTCACCATGTGGTGTAGAAATCCGGAGCCCCGAACCGTGTAGACCAACTCGTCCCCGATCCGCTCCCAGGAAGATGAAATTATCTTTCGTACGTTCGATGCGACCGCATCTTCACGCCCTCGCTCCGGATCGACAGCGGCGAAAGAGGTAAAATCATGCTCGCCCACTACTAACTCAGCTGCCCGCCCCATCTCCTCCCCGGCCAGCGGATAGGGATAATGCCACACGTACCGCGCTAGAAACGGCGAACAGATCGCTCCCCGATAAATCCGGTAACGATAAGTCTTCGCCCGGGCCGAATGCCGCGCATGAAATTCCGGCGGCGCTTCCGCCACCTCAAGAACCCGTACAGAAGCGGGCAAAATATCGTTCAGCGCTTTCAGGAAATTTTCCGTGGGGACGGAAGACTCCGTGACAAATGTCACGACCTGCCCCAACGCGTGCACGCCCGCGTCGGTTCGTCCTGACCCCTGCGGCAATACCTTTTCCCCCGTAACCCGTCCAATAGCCGAGGCCAATGTGCCCTGCACTGTCTGGACATTGGGCTGCACTTGCCAGCCGGAGAATTCGGTCCCGTCATAGGAGAGAATCAATTTGAGATTGCGCATCCTGCGATCTTTCGAGTCCTGCACGGTCCTAGCTTCATCCAATGCACTTCAAGCTTGCCAGCAATTTACCAGTTTCAAGAGACGCGGAGTAACTCAAGTGCAGTGCCAGTCAGATATACTGAATGGTTTCCGCGGTACCCGGTCTTCGAGGGTGAGGACTTCTCTGCCACTACGTCCCAGAATGAACAGAGCGCAGGAAACCAAGGACAGACAAGAAGCAGGCCCATAGCGGAGAAGATTTTTCTTCCAGCTTTAAGGAACCTTCCGCGGGTCCCTTGCGTACCAATGCCTGAGTAGGTCTTTATTGTTGGCAGTTTGGCTTCTCAGGCGAAACCCAGGTGTGTTCGCCAGATCTTAATCACTAGCTTGTTATCGAACGGAGAAGAGTAGATGCCATTCG